>NZ_DATKQC010000195.1:0-4671 GCF_035532915.1 Edaphobacter sp. | reverse complement strand
CCCGGGTCTTCCTGGAACGTCCATGCAGGCTGCCGCCTGGATGGTCTGCACCGCTGCCGCCTTCATCACCGCGCGCAACCGCCAAATCGTCGCACACCGCCAATGGATGGCGCGCTCCTATGCCGTCACATTTACCTTCGTCTCCAGTCGTGTCCTCAATCTCTGGCCCCGTTACTGGGGCCACCTGGGAGACGTCTTGTCCGCTGTCGGGGTGATCGCTTTCACACTCGCCTCCCTGCTTATTGTCGAACTCGGCCTCAATTGGCATGAACTCACTACCCGTCGTGACTAATTGTGGGCAACGGGCTATGAGATTTTGAGATATTGGACCGCACATCTTCTATTTTCTGAAGCTGGTTCCCTCCAGCTCCGAGCTGACCACAGGCCCGTAACCATCGAGTTGCCCAACGGTCCTCACCACCGCGGGCTCATTACCCTCAAGTACCCAGACCATCACGTCTTTTGGCTGAAGCCCGATAAGCTGCGCGATGACGCCTACAATGCCGCCCAACTCAGGATGGATACGAAACACCGTTGCCTTAAGGTTCTGGCCCCCCATCTGAACCGGCTGCTCGCCCTCCGGCGAGATAAGGAGTCGAATCAGCCGCCCGCCGTCGACTGGCGCCAGCATCCCTACCCGAAATGGCGCTGTATTGCGGGGCACATTCAGAAGCAACGTTCCAACGAATCCATTCGCCAGGTCATCCGGCAGGCCCATGTGCTCGCTCTCGACATGCACCTTGCCGTTTTTGTCGACATTGCGACTGGTCACTATGCCGGTAGCGGCATCCACCGTAAAGTCGACCGGCTTCGCAAAGAACGGCCCTTTCTGTATGTGATGGGTGCGTATTAGCCGAAACGTGCCCTGCTGCGTGAAGGTTGTCGTCTCTTCATCAATCGACCCATCCACAAAGCGATAGGTCAGGTGCATCGTTACGTCATCGCCCTGCACGGTCTGCAAAAACTCAAACCGGGCAATGTTTTTTCCAGTCTCGGAGCGCGCTACCATAAACCCATGCTCCGGGACCTGGATATGTTTTACTGAAATTCGCTCTGCCGGCGCCGCGGCGACCAAAGTTATCGCCAAAAAAGCGGCTACAAAGAAATTGCTTCGCTCCATCAAATCCCTCGTCTTAACGATCAGCTTTATGAGATGCGAAATGCCCCACTACAAGAATGGACGTCTCGCATCTCATCTTTGAGACGTCTCTTATGTCCGGAAAGCACCTCCTCCAACCCTGTAATCTAAACAAAGATTCCGATAACCATCATCAACCAGCTCCTTGCTGGTTCCAAAATGACGATTTGTACAGAATGATGCGCCAAACCGCTTTCTGGACGTCTATTAGAAGTAAGGAATCCCGCTACAAATTGATTGAACATCCAGTGAAATAGGAGCAATGATTTGCAAGACGAAGTTCTGATCCTCGGTGGTGGAGTGGCAGGCTGTGCGGCTTCGATCGCACTCGCTCAAAAGGGACGAAGCGTCACGTTGATCGAACGCGAGCCCACACCGCGCCATAAGGTCTGTGGAGAGTTCCTAAGCGGCGAGGCCCTTGAGGATCTGCATGCGCTCGGCATCGACGTGGCCTCGCTTGGCGCGGTGCCGATTGATTACGTTCGCCTCGCTGCAGCCAGGCGCGCCGCGGAGGCTCCTCTGCCTTTTCCCGCGGCCTCGCTCACGCGCAAGGCGCTGGATACAGCGCTCATCGCCACAGCCATCACAGCGGGAGTCCACGTTAAGCGCGGCCACGGTGTGCAGTCGCTCAATCGCACAACCGCCAACCTCTGGCAGGCTACTCTCGACGACGGCACTACATACGAAGCTCCAACCGCTTTTCTGGCCACGGGCAAGCACGATATGCGCGGCCACGGTCGCCCGAAGGACCCGCACCAATGGGTCGCCTTCAAGATGTATTACCGACTGTCTGCCGCCCAGACCGCTGACCTGGCGGGTGCCTCCGAGTTGACACTCTATTCCGGAGGCTACGGTGGTATCCAACCGGTTGAAGACGGCATTACGAACTTCTGCTGTGTGGTGCAACGGCGGTATTTTGCACGTGCGGGTCTTCGCTGGCAGGGCCTCCTTGCGAAGATGCAGCAGGACTGTCCCCACCTCGCGATGCGGCTTGACGGCGCGGAACCGCTGCTCGACAAGCCGATCACCATCACTCATATCCCGTACGGTTACATCCGCCGCGCAACGGAGGATGGGCTCTACTGTATCGGCGACCAGGCAGCCGTCATCCCCTCGTTCACCGGCGATGGCATATCCATCGCTCTGCATACTGCACGCCGTGCTGCCGCTGCTTATCTTGCCGCGGAGCCAGCGCCGGTCTTTCAGCCAAAACTGCGCTCCGCAATGCTACCCCAGATGCGTCTTGCCGAGGTCGCCGCGGACGGCTTAAACAACGCACTCGCACGCGCTGTGCTGCCGTTCTGCCTCAGCGTCTGGCCCGGCGCGATGCGCGTAACGGCCAGACTCACGCGTGTCACCCAGCCCCCCGCTGTCGCTTCACAGGCAGTCGCCGGCTGAAAATTGAACCATCAAGAATGTTCGGTAGGCAAAACCCTCCAGGGAGATGGAATGAAATCCTTCGCAGTCTTAGCCCTCGCGGTCATACTCGCTCCAGCCGCTCTCGCCCAACATCAGACCTTCGCCGTCAACCCCGACGCCAGCGAGATCAAGATGACGCTCAACACAACCCACGAGGTCGTCAACGGCATGTTTCGCATTCAATCCGGATCGATTGAGTTTGACCGCAAGAATCCTAAGATGTCGGGTTCGGTGACTGTACTGGCCGGTAGCGGGAAGACCGGTAGCGACAGCCGCGATAAAAAGATGAATAAAGACATTCTCAAGGTGGACCAGTTCGCCTCCGTCTCGTTCGCGCCTAAAACGTACAACGGAACGATTGCTGCTTCAGGCGACTCGAGTATTCAGGTGAGAGGAGTCTTCACTTTGCTCGGCACCGCTCATGACCTGACAATTCCGATGCAGATACACATGGATGGATCGAAGGTAACAGCCAAGGGGCAATTCGTTGTTCCCTATGTTCAGTGGGGTCTCAAGAACCCGAGCTTCATGTTCTGGAAAGCTGAGAATGACGTTGCGATTGATCTCAATCTCGTCGGTCAGATCTCAAACTAAGTCATTAGGAAATCATCACCAGCGCAACTCCAAGAATAGAGTTTCCAGGCTGACTCCTGATTCTTGAGGTTCTGCGGGACAATAGGGGAGTAGTTGCTACGGGTTGTAAGTGTGGCGTCTAGATTCACGCCCTCTTAGACAGCTTCCAGTTCTGGGAAACGTTGGATCGAACAAGGAGGTTCTAGACAAGAATGAATATGCGTACGATTGGATTGGTCACTCTCTGTCTCATCTCAATGTCGACGCTGGTGGCTGCGCAAACCGATGAGATCCAGGTTTACGACGGAGCGATTGCGCCGCCGGGGATCTTCAACCTGATGATCCACAACAACTTCACGCCCAAGGGACGGACGGTGCCCGACTATCCCGGGGCAATCATCGCGAATCATTCGTATCAAGTCACTGCCGAATGGGCGTATGGCGTTACGCCGTGGTTCGAGCAGGGACTTTATATGCCTGTAACGTCGCCCTATTCTTCGAATGATGGCTCGACGATCAATGGCTTCAAGATTCGCGAACTATTCGCGCGACCCAACGCTCATGACCACACCTTCTTCTATGCAGCCAATTTTGAGTTCAGCGTCAATCACAGCTACTGGGAGTCCAGAACGATTACCTCCGAGATCAGGCCGATCGTTGGGCTGCACTTGCATCCATGGGATTTCATCTACAACCCGATTGTTGACACGGACTATACCGGGGGCCTTGGAAACCTGCAGTACAATCCCTCTGGGAGAGTGGCATACAACTTCAACGACAGGTGGGCCGTTGCCGCGGAAGAGTATGACGGTTTCGGCCCGCTGCACGGGTTCCTGCCACTTTCGAAGCAATTTCACGAGGTCTGGGCGACAACGGATTACTCAGGCAACAAGTTTCTCGGTCTGAGCGTCGAAAGCGGTGTCGGGTATGGTTTGACTGAGGCGTCGGACAAATGGACAATTAAGTTGATGTTGTCACGTAACCTCAACGTCCACCCATGGCGCCCAAAATAGAAAAGCCGGCATCACGGCGAAGGTCGTTTCGAGTGGATGGGCCGATTCCTAAATCATCCATATCTACCAGCGGCCACGGTGACCAGCAGCATATCTTTGTCGTCACCGACCTCAACACCTCTCCGAAGGGGTCTTTGGGGCTTATAGCTATTTCCGCTCGGGTGTAGGTTCCTTTTTGTTTATCATTCCCGAAGGGAATCTGCGTTTTGCTCGAACCACCAAAACTACATCTGGAGGAGAACCGCTCTAGCGGTGGAGGCTCAAGACGTTATTCCTGTTCAGATCTGAACGGGAGGCTGGTGTGTTGAAGTTGAGGCTAGCATGTGGGCGGTGGAAGTTGTAGTCGTGGAGCCAGACATCGAGTTGCTCTGTTCTGGAGTGCCGGGCTTGCTTTGTGCCAGTGACTAAGAGAGACACTGGCACAAGGAGAGCAAGATGGCACGAGGTAAGAAGCACACGGCGGAGCAGGTGGTGGACCTGCTGCGGCAGGTTGAGGTTGGCGTAGCGAACGGGAAGACGTTGCCGCAG
>NZ_DATKQC010000194.1:0-8085 GCF_035532915.1 Edaphobacter sp. | reverse complement strand
TAGCGTTCGACACCCATTCGGCTGCCTTCGGCTCGGTGGTCTTGAGAAATATCTTGGTGGCCGGCTGCGAGAGCATGACCTCGGCGAGGTGTCCGTAGATGACCTCCAACTGGGCTTTGCCCTGGAATCCGAGGACAAGCGGGTTCTTGGATTTCCGGTTTTCGGTGATCGCGGTATGCAGTTGAGGCAGCCGTTGCAGGCTGGCAAGCTCGTCCAAAACGAACCATACCGGAGTCTGTTTGTCCTGCGGCGCGGTCAGCAGCCGCATGACGAGCAGGTCGATCCAAAGACTATGCAGCGGCCTCAACGCCTCGCGCTCGGTCGGGCTGGACGTAATGAAGATCCATCCCTTCCGGGTGACGGACCACTCGGTCGCGCTCCATGTCTTGTTCTTTGCCTGCTCCTTCGTTGGGAGTATACGCAGGCTGTCGGCAACCAGTCCGAGCGAGGCCAGAACGCCGTTGCGCTGCTGTTGCGCTCCCTTGGCGATCATGGCCTCCATCTCGGTGCCCTGTACCCGCTGGTCGATCTCCGCGGGCTTCGACAGCCATTCCACGAGCTGCTGCGGATTCGGCCCGTAGGTCAAGAGATGGGCAAATATCTTCTGCGGAGTTTCGGTAAAGAACTCGCCCTTTTTGTCACTGGTCGGCTGGTAAAGCGAAGCCGCGATGGCCTTCGCTTCCGCCTTCCGGCGAAGTTCTTCGGACGGTCCCCAATAGGGGCACCGCTCGTCCAACGGGTTCAGCACGATGTCCTCGCGCTTCTCGTCGTAGAACCTCTGGATGAACTCGCAGGCCGGGTCGTAGACGATGGCCGCATGGCCCCGGCTCTGAATCTGACGGAGGACTTGCATGATGAGTGTTGTCTTGCCTGCCCCGGTGTCGCCCATGAGTTCGATGTGTTGTGATTCGGCCTGCAGCGGTATCCGCATCATCTCTTTGGCCTCGGTGGTGACGAAGCCGATGCCATCGCCGCTTACGGTCCTGTTGAACTGCTTGGGCGTGAGCAGGACAGGTCCTTTGAGGCGACGCCCGTACTTCAGTTCCTTGCGACGGCGAATGTCCTTGCCGATGGAGAATGGGAGCTGAGCGAGGAGCGACAGGAAGCCGAAGAGGAGCGGAAGTTGGTAAATGTCACGGAGCTGTTCGTCGCCGAAAACCGCACTGCGGAGATAGGCGTTGAGGGGTGCATCGACGTAAGTCTGTGCGGGGCCGCGATACAGTATGCGAAGTCCTTGAACGGCTGCCTGACTGGATAAGGCGAGTGGTATGGTCTTGCCGTTGGGCGCGGTAGTCGTTCCCGCCTGCACGTCCGCTTCGGTCGCCAGCCGCGCAGCTCTCGCTCCGTCGCCGACATAAAGTAGTTGGTACTTGTCTCTCTTGTTAAATGCTGCGCCCGCCGCGCTTCTCGCATAGATCGGCGTATAGAACTGCTGTAAGGGAGTCTGCCCTCTGCTGAAGCGGAGGTAGACGAACATGCCCGTCAGCATCAGCGCGAAGAAGACTGCGCCGTAGGTGTAGATCGGCGAATGCGGCGGGAAGATGATGGTCTCTTTGCGGCCCCATTTTGGCGTATTCATCCTGCACGCTCCAGGTCTTGCAGCGCGTCTTCGGCGACGCTGCGTTTGCGTCTCTTGACCTCGGCGACCATGCTGTCGAAGGCTTCAGGCGTGAGCTTTTGGCCGGTGGCGAGAGGGCGAAACAGGTTGGTCAGCATCAGACGAATGCCCATGATCTCAGTCAACTCCGTGCTGGCCGCAGAGGTGCCAGCATCCCGTGCGAGTTCATCGCGGATAAGCTGGCGTATCAGTTCACCCCGTTGCACACCGCGACTCTTTGCAAGCGCATCTAGGTTCCGAGTTTCTCGGCGGGTCAAGCGAGTAGAAACGCTGCGCTCTCGGAACACCTCGCGCCGTTGTGCAGCTTCGGCAATATCGTCATCGCTGAGTAATGACATTTTTGCTCTCCAAATCACGTATTCGCGTGAATACATCTGTCTTCAGGTGAATCCGCCGTGCCGGTAAGTGTTTAGGTTCGTTGGCGCTGCTTCACGAATCCGTGTGGCACAGCTGCACGACCCTCGGAGGGGTGGAGTGTCAACATGCTTCCGGTGCGTAGCACCGTTTCCATCCCGCCACAGATTTACATGGAGAATCATGCCTTCAATGCCCGCACAGTTACCGTGGACTCCACCCCGGCATCGGCGTTCCCGTTGGGCTTCTTCGCGGGCTGTTCGGCTACTTCAGTGCTCGGGGCTTTCCGGACCCGCAACGTCGAACTGATCTGCTTCGCCTCAGGACTCTTCAAAAAGTCCTGAAAGTCGCGATCCTTTGAGAAGACATAGTTGAGTGCTTTATCCACCACATCGTCGGCAGACGCCTTAATGAAAGCGGCATATTGATCCACCTGGGTTGCAGTAGCCTCATCAAGCCGGACCGAGGCGCTGATTTGACGGGTTTGAGTGATTTCGAGCAGTGGCATGTTGATTCTCCTTGGCGCGTTGAATTCGGGTTCTCTGAACAAACCTGTAAGCGGTCGTGGCGATCTCGGCGACACGTTCAATTGAGAGAGCAGAGTCGTGCTGTTTCAGGGTTTCGATAACGGACTCAACATCGACGCCCCTACGGACCCATCGAACCGCGCTCGCGATGTCCACGGTCCGATGCGCGTAATAGAGAGGGCTCGGCTTGTCGGAGCGGATATTTGCAAGCGTCTGAACGACTTCCTGAGTGGGAATGCCGGCGTCAAGCTGAGCCATTACCCATCTCCAATCGCTCTCCGATCGGGTCTGCGATCTAAGCGGCCTCGGCTGACTAACTGTGGTGGGTTGAACCGCTGTATGCGTTGGCAATTCCAATCTGAAATCGCTTGGCGAATAGACGCATTGAATAGCGTGCATCTCTGAAACGACCGGAAAAGCGGGGACGTATTTTCGATTGAAGAAGCCAGGTAGACGGAACACCCTCGCACAGTCCGTGCAGGCACGGTCGCCGCCGAACTTCTGAGCGAGTCCTTTCAACATCGCTTCCTGCTCTGGAATCGTGAACCCTTGGACGCGCCAAATGACTTGATATTTATCCCTTGAAGTGCGGATTACAACACTGGGTGGCGGCACGTTATTAGACTCGCGGAGATTTGCTAGTTTGAGGTCGCCGTCCGAATCCAAATCAAGATACAACCCCTTTACAGCAGCGACTGCGCTCTTTGTCCGCTTCTTCGCACCAAATGAGAGCGGATTGATCGAGAAATAGATGTTGGCGCCGCGGGTATTCTCAAATGCAAGCCAACCCAGATAGTTCGACTTCATTAGGTCTGGGAGGCGAACGATTCGCTGCAGAGTTCGCGATGTTTCAGGATGACGGACGAGTAGCGCAAACGTGTCTTGTGGCTCAAACCATTCCGACAGAAATCGTTCGGCAATCTGCTGGCGCTTACGCATGGGTAAACCCCGCAGAAATGGAAGCTGTTTCACCGCCGTAAACGGGTTCAAATCTAAACTGCTCGGTGCGCCGGTCGTAGCCATTAAGTCGCAACACTTCCCGAACGGTTCGCCTTCCAGGCTGGCGTTCCACATGGACCACGAAGTCCACGGCCTCTGCGATTTCTGCTTCGGTATCGGAGAAGGTCGTCTGCGCGTGACCGCGCATGACGAGATTTGCAAAGCGACAAAGGGCTTTCTCGGCAGAGTTCGCGTGAATTGTAGCCAGCGATCCGGAATGACCTGTATTGAACGAATCGAGCAGAGTCCGTGCCTCAACTCCCCGGACTTCGCCGAGAATGATTCGGTCGGGACGGAACCTGAGTGCGTCCTTCAACAGGTCGTCGAAGGAGACGTAGGACTTGAAGGTATTCGTCTGAGATCCGGCCGCAACTATGTTGGGTTTCCGAATATGGAGTTCAGGCGTGTCCTCGATGACGACAATTCGCTCACAGTCTGGAATAAAATCCGCCAGTATCCGGAGAAGAGTTGTCTTCCCGGTCCCCGTTCCTCCGCTGATTAGCAGCGTCTTGCCATTAACAATCTGCTCTCCCAAGAACTCAGCGAGTGCACCCGATATTGTGCCGCGCTGAATCAGGTCATCGATAGTGAATCGGCGGCTGGTGAACTTGCGGATCGCCAGTGCTGGAGATGGCCGCACAATAGGTGGAATCCACGCCGCAAGCCTGCTTCCATCTGGAAGCTGCGCGTGCAATGAGGGATTGTCCTCATCAAGCTTCTTCCCGAGCTGATTGGCAATGACCTCAAGGCCGGTCAAAAGCTTCGCGGCATCGAACGTAACGGCATCTTCGTGGTGCATCTTGCCGTCGCGCTCGCACCACCAGGATGAATCAGGATTACCCATAATCTCGCTAATGCTGTCATCCAGTAGCAGCCCTTCTATTGGCCGGAGAAATGGGAGGATCAATTCGAAACTCATTGCGGGAGCCTCACAGAGATGGAAGCCCAGCAGGTAGCCAGGCCTCCGAGAGTGAAGAGAAAGGGCCTTAAGCGGCCACTTCCTCGTTAGAAGCATCGTCCTGCTCGCCATCTTCCGGCGCGGACTTCTCGGCCCGGTCAAGCTTCAGGATCGAGTCGACCTTGATCTCCCAAATGCGCTGCTTTGAGTCCGTCTTCTTGCTGTCGTACTCGCGGCTGCGCAGTCCGCCCTCGACCTGGATATGCGCCCCTTTCTTGAGGGTGCCGGCGAACTCGGAAAGCTTTCCGAAGACGACGCAACGGTGCCATTCGGTGTGCGAGATGTATTTGCCCTCTTTCTTGTAGGACGACTTAGTTGCCAGCGAGAGCGTGGTAAAGCTGCGGTTGTCGTTGGAGCGAACTTCTGCGTCGCTGCCGAGGAAGCCGATGAGGGTTACTTTGTTCTGATACATGAGGGTGTCTCCGTTTGTTGAATTTCCCGATCTTGCTTGGGTCACACCGGGCGAAGCCAAGCGAGTGGGCCCGGCTCCCAAGCGCCAAGCCGCGCTTTCTTGGAGGGTGCCCTTTAGGGAGGAACCATGACCCGAAGGGCGGCGTAGCCGAAGCAGAGCGGCGCAGTGCCGCCGGGCGCCGGAATGGCCTCGAAGCAGTGACCAAGCAAAAGTCGGGGTACATAACGGCAGACGCACACGGGACCAAAGTTCTCGTCGGTGGCTTGGCTGCAGAAGTCCGAAGCAATCGCAGATGCATTCGAGCGGCTTTGTCCGCCCAAGAACGAGAGGTAATTCTCGCAATTCTCACCGGATTCTCGCAGCATGTCTCCGGGACTCGCCGTTGCAAGCGTTCTTAGAGACAGAGAGGGTGAAGCAGCCGAATTGGCAGCGAGTCTGGACATCAAATCTCCTTTGGGAAGGCCGACTGTTCCCTTAGCTGAATGCCTGGTCTGCCCGGAACCGAACGATGGTCAATCCGAGCGGATTCACAGCCAGCTCATTGTTCTTTACGTTCTCGCGGAAAACGTAGGTCACGCTGGCTGTCCACCGTTCGCGCTTGAGTTCCGTGTGATCCGACGGATTCGTGAACACTTTTTCGAACTCGATCCGGGCGGAGTAGGGCGATTGACGCAGGTCGTCGAGGACTACTTCCTTCACCTCGACATCGACATACGGGAGGGTGCTGTCTTTGATGTATGTCGGGATGATATTGTCCTTCCGTTCCTGGTCAATCACAGCCCGTTGGACATCTCCGTTGAGAAAGTAGAGTGAGTTTGTCTGGTCCCGCTCAATCGTGAAGCGATTGCGGCTGAAATAGAGCTCTGCCCAGCGGGTCAAGTAATATTTGTTCTCCGCCTCTTGAGGGCGATATTGGAAGTTGCGATAATCAATGGCTTCGGCCCGTCCGACGTCGTTAATTCGAACGATCAACGGATGCATGTTGGCAAGCGCCTTCTGCCCTCTAAAAACGAGCGCAGCCAGGGCGAGGCAGACAACCGCGAGTACGAGGATGATGACCTTGAGATAGGTATTCACCACGAGCGGGTCTCCATATTGTTCGAGATACCGCTCTGCCGCGCGTGTGATCTCGGGTGTTGGCTTCGTCGCAGTCGTCATACAAGTCCTCCAGTTTCTCTAAAATCCCTTAAGAACCGCAGCGGTAATCAGTCCGCCCATTCCGCTGCCGTGGCCGCCCGTATGCCCTGAGAATAGCGATGCCGTCATTGCTGGAATCTTGAGCAAGATGAACCCTGTAACAATGCACAACATCAGGAGCGCAGGCATCAGGTAAATGAGATTCTTAGGATCATCGACGTTCATCGCACCGCTGGTGAGATAGCTAATCAGTAGATGGCTCATTACGCTCAAGGTTGCTGCGGCCACAACCTTATAGAACTCAAAGCCCAAAAAAGCCTTAAGCCATCCCCAAAACAGAAAGTCTGTTTTGTCGAATACCATCCATGGAATGAATACGGGGCCGAGTAAACCAATAATGGTTGCTCCGATGGCCCCATAAGCAATGATTACTGCAATTAAAGCGGTCAAAATACTCAGAATGATTTGCACCGTGTACGTGCAGAGAAGCGTGTAGGGCTCGGTCAAAGACGGTGACATCGTTCCCACCTTTGCCAGCGCGTTGTGGATCGTCGTTTGTACCTCTTGGGTCGAGTCGTTGCCGATGTAGTCGACCAGGCTACTGGTTCCCCCGCTGATGAAACTCTTCAGCGAGTACCCGATTCCTGGAATTGAGCCGTCATAGAACTTCACGAAACAGTATGCGAAGGTGAGGAGCAAGAAGAAATTCAGAAACTTTGCCATATTGAAACCCGGACCACCTTGCGCGGAGGCAAGCGCTTCCTGTACGCCGAACCAGGCCATCATGATTGTGGCAAGCGATAGCACCATATGCAAGCCGAGCGAATCGACAGATGGCGCTGCCGTCGCCGTGAGATTGTCGCATCCGTTCTTGATGAGAATTAAGAAGTCCATGCTTGCCTCCGGAATTTCTCAGTAGTGGAACGCCCATTGGGTGCCCGCTGTCGTCTGTTGTGGCGTCACCGAATTGAAAGTTTGTTGATAGCCATTGCCGGTTTGGAACAACGATTTGAGATTGTCCTGTTGCACCTTTTGACCGATCATCTGCTGCAATTGCTGGGCCTGGAGCATCTGATTGGTGTCCTGCTGAGCGCGCAATTCGATCAATAGTGCCTGGTTGATCCGTTGCAGGGTCGCCATCTCGGTATGCTGCGATGGATCGGATGAATGAGTGGCCGCTTCGAGCTGACTGATATCAGCCTCCCGCTGTGTGGAGTTGGCTCTTATAGTGCCTGCGGTCTGCAAGCTACTTGCGTTGACCGCATCAGAGAGATCAACCGTCGCGCCGCGTGCGGCGATGGCTTGTTGACCTTCAGGGCTCAAGGAGCCGTAGCCGGAGATCTGACCTGTACGCGGGATGCTGGCCGTTTGGTTGGCTGCAGAAGCACCGTAACCGGCCGAGGCAGCGTTCATCCACGGAATTGAGTTTCCATAGGTATTCGCCGGCTGAGTTAGGGTGGTCCACTGTTGACGTCCCAAATTGCTGTAGGAGGTGTAGAGCGCCTGCGGAAGATTGGCCATTTTCTGTGCGAGATTGTAGGCTCCGATGACGTTCCGTTCTGTCTCGACGGTAGTGGTATAGAGCTGGTTTGCCTGGAGAATCTGTTGGGCGGCGTGAGCCGACTGGGTTGGATCGAACACGATGCCCGAACCAAATTGGGCATAAGATATCGGCGCTGCGCTCGCAATGAGCGCAGAGAGAATGAACTGCTTTAGCATTGATGGATCCTCCCGATGATTACTGCTTTGCGCGTTCCTCTTGAAGCCGCTTTCCAGCTTCGCCAAGCTTCTTGCTCTCGTCGGTACACTTTTGGCTGAGTGTTGGCGGGACCTTCAGATACTCTGCCGAACAGTCTTTGGCAAATTGCTGGTTGAGCTGGTCGTATTCCTTCTGAAGTGCATCAACCTTTGCCTGGTGGCTTTCGCATCCAGCGAGCATGAATGTGAGAGTTGCGGTGAGAGCGATGAGTCCCGTTGTACGTCGCATAGACGCTCCTTAGAACGAATTGGGGATTGTATGGTTCTCGTACGCCGGGAGAAGCATGTCCTGGGTGAAATAGACCTTGACCCGATGACCCTC
>NZ_DATKQC010000193.1:0-13195 GCF_035532915.1 Edaphobacter sp. | reverse complement strand
GCTTTACCATCACCGCCAATCCCACGACGATCTCCGTCGCCGCGGGCAGCAGCGGGACCTCGACCATCACGGTAACTCCGGTGAATGGGTATACCGGAACCATCAACTGGTCGCTCTACGCTCCCACATCATTTTCGGGTTGCTATTCCATCGGAAACTCGAGCAGCACAACCACGGTGAGCGGCCCGGCTCCGGTATCCGCCACGCTAACGGTCTTTACCTCAGCCTCCGATTGCTCCAGTGCCAGCGTGTCCGGATCGGGAAGTGGAGCCAAGCGGAGATTCGCCAATGGCACGCAGCAGACTGCGCACGGAAAAGCTCCGGCCCGGCCCTTTTCTCCGGGAACAGGAACGGGCATAGCTCTGGGCGGTCTGTTCTTCTGTGGCCTTCTGGGAGGCCGTTCGCGCAAGCTTCGCCTCTTCCTCGCGCTTGGCGTCATCTCGGTGGCGACGCTCTCGACCTTCGGGTGCAGCAGTAGCAGTTCCACCACCACCACTTCGACCACGGGCAATCAATCGGCAACTGCCGGAACTTATATCCTCACGGTAAGCGGGGTAGACAGCGCCACCGGATCGACCATCGCATCTCTTCCTTTGAACATCACGCTAACCATTCAATAGCTGCAAGACAATCTGGGCTTGAAAGGGCGGGACTTCGGTTCCGCCTTTTTCTGCCCTCTCGGGGTGGCATTGAGCCATTTTTTTACCCCTATCAATAGAAAATCCTCTGTCATTCAAGAAACCTGCAACCAGTGTTGCTTTGAATCTGTCTAAGTAACAGCTTGAGTTGCATGTCAGGAGTATCATTATTACTGTGCCGAAATATTCCATCGTCGTCCCATTTCATAACGAAGAAGATAATGTCACTACTCTTTATGACCGCCTCAAGGCCATCATGGAGCATGTCGGCGACACGTTCGAACTGGTCTTCGTCGATGACGGCTCCCGCGACCGCACCTATCGCCTGCTCGAAGAGATAGCCGCAGTCGACAGTCGCGTCCTTGTCGTCAAGCTGCGCCGCAACTTCGGCCAGACCTCGGCGCTGGCAGCTGGGTTCGACCATGCCTCCGGCGACTTTATCCTCGCGATGGATGGCGATCTTCAGCACAATCCCGACGAGATTCCCAACTTCCTCGCCAAGCTCGAAGAGGGCTACGACGTGGTCAGCGGCTGGCGCTCGCATCGCGGCGACAACTTCATCATGCGCCGCATCCCCTCGCGCGCAGCCAACTGGCTGATGGCGACCCTCAGCGGCGTCAACATCCACGACTTCGGCACCACCTTCAAGGCCTACCGCCGCGAGGTCATCCAGAACATTCCGCTCTACGGCGAGATGCACCGCTTCATCCCTGCGCTGGCCTCGTGGTACGGGGCCAGCATCTGCGAGATTCCCATCACCAACCCGGCACGCGAGTTCGGCAAGAGCCACTACGGCATCTCGCGCACCTTCCGTGTCTTCTTCGACCTGCTGACCATCCGTTTCCTGCTGAAGTACATGACCCGCCCGCTGCACTTCTTTGGAACCATCGGCGCGCTGGGCATGGCCACCGGCTCGGGCCTTGCGGTCTGGCTCTTCATCCTCAAGTTGTTCACCGGCCAGCCAATCATGGACCAGCATGGCCCTATCGTTGTGATCGCGGGGATTCTCATTCTCGCGGGCATTCAGATGATGGGCATTGGCCTGCTCGGAGAATTACAGGTCCGCCATTACTTCACCGCAGCCCACCGCGCCCCTTACGCCGTAGACCGGGTCATTCGTCTGCGTTCGGAAGAGAGCCTGCTCCAGTAAACCGGCAATGCGTGTTGCATCTGCGTAAGCCTGCCGATTAGTGAGAGTCCTTGTCTAACTCTTCCTGCGCCTCAATCTCCTGCTGCGCTTCCTTCTCGGCATCTTTGAAGGCCAGCACGTCGGTCTGGTTCTGGTCCTTTGCAGCCGCTACCAGCGGGTCGCTTAACTCTTTCAGGTGATCGGCGAAATCTCTCATGCACTTGGCCTGATCTTGGGGACGACCCGATACTGCTGCTCCCCGCCGCAGTATCGTCTGCAGCCTCACCGTGGTTCCCAGCCGGTAGGGAACGACCGTATACGACACCGGGTCGCGCATCTCGAATACATCTTCGCTGAGCCTGGTCTCACCAGCGATCAGTCCCACCTTCGCGGTGGCAAACGACTGGCGCGAACACACTGTCGCAATCGCGGCTGCCCCCTTCTCAGCCAGCACCGTTGACTGTTCCGCAGGTACACCGGCGATGGAAGGCTCCTCTTTTCCATGGCATCCCAGAACCGCTACCGTCAATCCGGTAGCCAGCAACCCGGCCCATAGCGTCCGCCCACCACCCAGCCCATACAGCATCCGTACACCTCAGAAAAGGACCTGTCTATTATGCGCAAATTTGCGAATAAAGTTCAAAAGCGCGCGCCACCATTACACTCCAATTGGCGCGTACGGGGAGTCGGCGATCCCCACGCAAAATATCATGCCGCACGCAGTAAAGCCATGCTTAGCAGAAGATTCAGAGCAATTCAGCCTGGCTGCCCCGGTGGTTCTCTCCTAAAAAAACGTGACAGAATCGTCACTCACTCGCATCCAATGCAGAATGCAAGCTATTCAGATTCTCGCTCTCGGCGGCCCCGAAGTCCTTACCCTCTGCGATCTGCCCACGCCGGCTCCCGGCCCCGGCGAAGTGCTGGTTCGCCTCGAAGCCTCCGGAGTCAACTTTATCGACGTTTACTTCCGTGAAGGCCGTTACCCTGCCAAGCTCCCCTACACGCTCGGCCAGGAGGCTGCCGGAACTGTTGTAGCCATTGGAGATAGCGTTACTTCCCTAAAAGCTGGAGACCGGGTCGCGTGGTGCGGCATCCCCGGAACGTATGCCCAGTTAGCCGTAGCGCCCGCAGATCGACTCGTCAAAATTCCGGAGGCGGTCAGCTTTCAGCAGGCTGCCGGAGCCATGCTTCAAGGCATGACCGCCCACTATCTCGCTCACTCCACCTATCCCATTCGCAGCGGAGAAGAGGTGCTGATTCACGCCGGGGCGGGCGGGGTTGGCCTGCTGTTCATCCAGATGGCCAAGTCGCTCGGAGCCCGGGTCTACACTACTGTCTCCAGCGACGAGAAAGCGGCGCTTGCCCATGCCGCCGGAGCCGACGAAGTTATCCTCTATACCAGGGAAGACTTCGCCGCCAAGATCAAGAAGTGGAGCCCGGCAGGCCTCCACGCCGTCTACGATTCGGTGGGCAAATCAACCTTCGACAAGTCCCTCGAAGTCCTTCGCCCACGCGGAACCATGGTGCTCTTCGGGGGTTCCAGCGGCCCGGTTCCGCCCTTCGATCTCATCAAACTTTCAGCCCTAGGCTCGCTCTACATCACCCGTCCCACGCTCAGGGACTATATCGCCACCCGCGCAGACCTCGAACTTCGAGCTGGTGCAGTTCTCAATGCCGTTGCCGACGGGGCACTCAAGCTCCGGCTCGAACACACCTACCCGCTGACCGACGCCGCCCACGCTCATCGCGACCTCGAATCCCGCATCACGACCGGAAAACTTCTCCTCATCCCATAAGAATCGACCAGCGATCTCGTTCGCGCTAAAATTCCACACATGGCCCCTGAAGTCCCCACCCTTTATGAATGGCTCGGCGGCGCAGAGCCCCTCAATCGTCTCATCGACCGCTTCTATGAGAAGGTTCCTTCCGACCCTCTTCTTGAGCCTCTCTTCGCTCAGATGCCGAAGGAGCACTTCCAGCATGTGGCCCAGTTCATTGCCGAGGTGCTGGGTGGCCCCGACGATTACTCCAGACTTCACGGCGGACACGCTGCCATGATCCGCCATCATCTCAGTCGAGGTATCACCGAGCAGCAACGCCAACGCTGGGTCGCTCTCCTGCTTGAAACCGCAGATGAACTCGAACTTCCCTCCGACCCCGAGTTCCGCTCCGCCCTCGTCGCCTACCTTGAGTGGGGCTCTCGTCTTGCCGTCATCAACTCAGCGCTCCCCGCCGATATTCCAGTGACAGATGCGCCCATGCCCGCCTGGAACTGGGGTGTTCCCGGTGGCCCCTATCAGCCTGATACCCCTGAATCCTGAAGGCAGCAAACAACAGGATATGGTCATGCCGCATTCGATCCACGCATTCATTTTGACTTCCACCAACCCATGCCTCAAACTTAAGCCTCACCCTTTTTTGTCTGCGGCCTGGCGTCGTATCTCCAGCCGTTCAACTTAAAACCCTTTGTCCCGATTCGGAATGCTCGGGAAGCGCGGTGAGACTCCGCCACTGCCCCGCAACTGTGATTCGCGCACGCAGCCGTATGATCGCTGCGTGAATGCCAGCCAGCCGCTCCCACTGATGCCGTTGCGCATTGGGAAGGGAAGCGGCCAAGTCCCACGGCCAACATGCATCGCGTCAGTCAGGAGACCGGTTCCGTCTGCGTACATCAACCACATTCCCGAGGGGGGAATGGAGGAGTTCCACCTATGCCTGCACCTCTGCACCGTTCCGCGGTCGCGTCATCTCTTCGGACGCTCGCCGCACTCGCCGCCATCCTGATCCTTGCCGCACCATGTGCCCGCGCTGTCATCGTTCGCGGCACCGTCACCGACCCGCTTGGCGCAGCCGTTGCCGGAGCTCGCGTCCAACTCATCCAAGGTAAGAGCGCCATCGCCGCCTCGCTCACCGGGCCCGACGGCTCCTTCGAGATTCGCAGCACCGCGCCCGGACGTTTCCTTCTGCTTACCTCGGCGAGCACCTTTACGCCCAACATTGGCCAAGACTTCTACGGCGGCCGCACCGACGAAGTCACCCGTAACGTCACCCTCGAGGTCGCCTCGGTCACTACCGCCGTCACCGTCACGGCCACCGGAATCCCCACGCCGATCCAGCAGGTCAGCTCGCCGGTCACTCTCCTTCCTCAATCGGATCTTGCTACCCAGGTTGGTATCGTCGACGATCTTCGCCAATCCCCGGGCGCGGCAGCTGTTCAGACTGGCCAGTACGGCGGAGCCACCTCGCTCTTCGTTCGCGGCGGCAACTCCACCGCGAACAAGGTGCTCATCGACGGCATCCCCGCCGAAGACGTCGGCGGAGTCTTCGACTTCGGCAACGTCTCGTCGACCGGACTTACTGGCTTCGAGTTCTATCGCGGTCCCAACAGCGTCCTCTACGGCTCGGACGCCGGAGCCTCCGTCGTCAGCCTCAACAGCCCTCGCGGCAACTCTCTCCGTCCCGCGCTCAACTACTCGGGCGATGCCGGTAACTTCCACACCTATCGCAACGAAGCCGCTCTCAGCGGTGCTTGGAACCGTCTTGACTACTACGGAGCCTTCTCGCGCTTCGACAGCTCCAACGCTCTTCCGCGCGATCAGTACCACTCCGCAACTTCGGTAGCCAATCTCGGCTTCAACCTCACTGCTAATACGCAGGCCCGCTTCACCCTGCGCAATGCCGTATCGGCCAGCGGCCTGCCCAGCGCGCACGACTTCTACGGCATCTCCAGCGACGGCAAGCAGGGCGACCAGGACATCTACTCCGGCCTCACCCTTGAAAACCGCGCCCTCCAGAGCAAATGGCATAACCTAGTGCGCTACGGCATCGCCCGCAAGCGCGAGCAGGAGCACCAGTTCACCAACGTAGGCGAACCCATCACCTACGATTTCGGCGGCGGTGACGTCTTCACCGAATACTTCGGCAACAATGTCACCATTCGTGGAGCCAACGGCTACACTGCCACCGGGCAGGCGTCGTTCTTCCTGCCTAACGAAGACTCCGCTTCGAACCGCGACGAACTCTATTACCAATCCGACTACACCTTCACCCACCACCTCACCGCTTTGTTCGGCTTCCGCTATGAAAATGAGCGCGGCAGCTTCGTCGAGCCCGACTTCGGTGAGGACGAGATCACCAAGCGCACCAACTATCAATACACGCTCCAGTTTCAGGGCGATATCAAGAACCGCCTCTTCTACTCGCTTGGCGGAGCCGTCGAAAAGAACCACCTCTATGGTGTAGCCGGAACCCCGCGCATCGGTCTCTCTTATGTTCCGGTTCGCTCCAGCACCGGCTGGTTCAAAGGCACCAAGCTCCGCGCTAATGTCGCCACCGGAGTTCAAGAGCCCAACCTCGCCATCGAGTTTCAGAGCCTCTACAAGCAGTTAGAGCTGGCCGGAAACACTGGCGCGATCGCGCAGTATCACATCACCCCTGTCGGCGCGGAACGCTCCCGTACCTACGACATCGGCATCGACCAGAACATCCTCAGCGAGAAGCTCATCCTCAAGGCGGGCTACTTCCACAACATCTTCGACCACCAGTTGGAAGGCGTACAGTCGGGCGCGCTGACGCAATATTTCGACTTTCCGCCCAGTCTGGTCTCCGGCCTGTTCTCGGCGTATCTCAACTCCCTGGCCTTCCGTGCGCAGGGCCTCGAAACTGAGCTGCAGTATCAGCCCACCCGCCACATCTTCCTGCGCGGAGGTTACACCTATCTTGATGCGGTTGTGATTCAATCCTTCTCCGGCGACGCCATCGCGGCCAATACCGGCAACCCTACCGAGAACCCCAACCTTCCTGGCATTGCCATTGGAGCGGAGAGTCCGTTGATCGGTGCTCGCCCCTTCCGCAGGCCGCCGCACACTGGTTTTTTCAATGCCCAGTACACGACCAGCAACTTCTCCGCAGCGCTCAAGGGTGCCTTCGTCAGCCGCTCCGACGACTCCACCTATTTGGACGGCTTCGACCCCAACTTCGGCAACAGCCTTATTCTTCCTAACCGCGATCTCGACTTCGGCTATGCCAAGCTCGATGCCAACTTCCTCTTCGCTGCCACCAATCGCGTCACCATCTTCAGCCAGCTCGGCAATCTGCTCAGTCAGCAGCACACTGGCCCGATCGGCTATCCCGGCTTGCCCTTCACCTTTCGTACTGGCCTGAAGATCAGGATCGGCGGCAATTAAATAAACCTATACGAGTGAACGAACAACAGCCTTTGGGTTCATCACCCAAAGGCCGTTGTTTAGCACAGGAATTCGTGGATGCAGCCTTATCCAGCGACCGGGGCGAGTTGCTGAACCCAGCGAAACCCCTGGCCGGGGGTATTTTCATCGGCGCTCGGTCCCCAGCTTGCCGGGACTGCCACGTTGAGCATGCGTAGATAAACGCTGAACTGGCCGCGGTGCTGATACCAGTGATTCAGCATGATCTCGCGCAGGAACTGCCCCCTGGGAATTGCGATAAGTTCCTGGTCGCCTCGCAGCAGACGCCACGTCTCCCGCATGCTTGTATCGCTGAACTGTGGCAGGACGCTTCGGACCGTAACAATGCTCTGCTCGAATGCCTGAAGGATCTCCTGAACGCTGGAAGGCTCGGGTATGACGCCGAAATCGGGAGCCTGTGCAGGGTTTTGCTGTACCCCTCGCACAACGCCTTCGGGTACGCGTGCGAGATGCAGGGCAAGCTGCCCGGCGGACATGGATTTATCGTGCGGCTTCCATGTCAACTTGTCATCGGGCAAACGCTCAAGAAACAAACGGGTGATTGGTACCTGGGTTTCAAATTCGCTAAAGAGGGATTCTGCGAGTGACATGGTTTCTTCTCCTTTTGAGTACTCCATTTGGAAGTGCGAAAGTCGGCTATACAGTGGAGCGGACAGCAGTCATTTAGTCACGGGTTAAGCCCTTGGAGCTTCGGCGTTCCGCGGCTTCGCGAATTTTGGTCACTATGTAGCCCCAGCCGTTGCTTACGCTCCTGTCTCCCTGTGTCAACGCTGCCGGTATCATGCCGCTGGCGCGGTGCACGAACCTCAGACGGGTCAGACCGTTTTCTTCTGTCAGCCGGTACTGAACATTCGAGACGGCAGGCTGGGACATGAACAGCGGCCCGCAGATTTCAAGCAGCGTGGGCGGCTTGATGGCCTGGACATGGCCCCAGAAGTGTCCCGTGTTGTTGCCCAGATCGCGGTACCAGCGGCCGCCGGGCCAAGCCTCGAGCTTCATGGAGAGCGACGATCCATCCGGCGTCTCGTTGAGGGGCCCAAGTTGTTCGAGGACGCTCTCGAACACAATCTCGATCGATGCCGCGATGAGCTCGTCCTTGATAACTTCGAGCGATTGAATTGTCTGTTCCGAAGTGCCAGCAGCCATGGTCATTTCTCCTTGTTCTTCGTTTTTTGGCTCTCGCGAGCGATCTGTTACAGCGTTTTGCGCTCGGCCCGTTGCTTGATTCGGTTGATCCGGCGGGTCCAGCAGCGCTCATAGGTTCTTAGCCGGTCATGCACTGTCAGCTCCTTCACGTTGAGCCGATACAGTCGAAGGCCGCCGAGGAGGAGACCGTATCGTCGAGGCTGACGATGACTTTGAACTCCCGCTTCTAAGGCTGGTCTCACGGGATCAATATACATACCCATATAGGAATATGTCAAATGGTGAAGATTTACTTGATCGATTGCATACGCAGAAGTGCGATCCGTCGATATGAACCCTCGGTTAGGGGCCTATCAATCAGGCCAAATCAATTTGTAGCGCAGACGAGGGCCCGAAACCTCTAAGATAAGTCGGTCGATCTTTCTGCCGTTTATCCTGCAGCCACGCTCACCCGTCTAACGATTGGAAGGAAACATCAATGACTCGTTATCTTCTTGCCCTGACTCTTCTTACTGTCACCAGCTTTGCGGCACAAGCCCAGCAGGAGGGACCCACCCCGACGCAGGCCCTGGTCGCGGTGGAGTCCAAAAACCCCACCGCCCCAGCCATCTCTGACGTCACCATCAAGGTGAATAACCGCGCGACCGTGCTCACCGGCCTTACCCCTGTCCAAGCTTCAGGAGCACAAGTCGCCATCCTCATCGACGACGGCCTCCGCATGAGCATGGCCCGAGAGCTTCCCGCGTTGCGCGACTTCGTCAAAGGTCTGCGTCCGGGGACGGAGGTCTTTGTCGGCTACATGCAGAACGGCCGCGTCATCACGGGGCAGAATTTCACCACTGACTTCGACGCTGCCGCTAACGGCCTCCGCATTCCGGTCGGTTCTCCGGGTCTCAGCGCCAGCCCTTACTTCTGCCTCTCTTCCTTCGTGAAGAGCTGGCCTGAAAACTCCGGTTCCACTCCAAAGGCGCGCTTCGTTCTCATGATTACCAACGGGGTCGATCCCTACAATGGCAGCACCAGCATCATGAACCAGAACAGCCCCTATGTCGACGCGGCCGTCAAAGATGCCCAGCGCGCTGGCGTCGCTGTCTACTCCATGTACTACTCCGACGCGGGCTTCCGTGGCGGACGCGCGAGCTTCAGCGGGCAAAGCTATCTCGCTCAGATCGCGGAGGGCACGGGGGGGACGGCTTACTATCAAGGAACTGGCAACCCCGTCTCGATGGAGCCCTATCTCAAGCAGTTCCAGAAGGCCCTCTCCGAGACCTACGTCGCCACCTTCGTGGCCCCTGCAGGCAGAGGTCTGGTGCAGCTCAAAGTCTCGACCAAGCTGCCCAAGACGAAACTCTACGCACCTTCGTACGTGAATCCCGGCACCCAGCTACAGCAGCAATAGAAAAATAAATTTCAACTGAAAAACATTACCGTCCGGAGTTGGAAGTAATCGTGCCAGCCTGCAACTTCACCAGTTCAGGCTGGTCGAACTTGCTCGGCCCGAGCACGGCGATCTTCGGTAGCGAGCCGCGCACCATCGCCACTTCGTCGCAGGCATAGAGGCGTGGGCAGTTCTGGCAGTCCTTGTAGATCTTGTCCGGCAACGCCGTGCGGTCGACCGTTCGGAAGCCAAAGTGAAAGAAGAAGTCGGGGATTCGGGTAAACAGGCTTACACCGCTTACCCCTTGCTCCTCGGCCTCATTCAACAGAGCCCGCAGTAGCTTGCCGCCTGCGCCCTGGCCCTTGGCTTCGGGCTTCACCACAATCGACCGAACCTCGGCCAGATGCGGTCCGTACAGATGCAATGCACCGCAGCCCAGGAAGACGCCGCTCTCGGACTCCGCGATCTTGAAGTCGCGGACGTTCTCGCAGATCTCGGCGTAGTTGCGACGCAGCAGCGTGCCATCGCCGGAGAGGGAGTTGACCAGATCGAAGATATTCACGGCGTCCTGCAACTTCGCAGTACGCACCGCAGCGCCACCCACACGCGGACGCGACGATGAAGTCGAGTCACTTACTGGCGACAGTGAACTAAACACTGACATAACGGCCGTCTTAAACCTTTCCCGCCTCGGCTTCAAGCCGCTTGCGAGCATCCGCAAGTGCCTGCCTGACCCGATGCCGCGCTGTGCCGCCAATGACATCGTGGCAGTCCAGCGTTGCTTCTAGAGTAATTGATGCATAGAAATCCTCGCCGAACTCCGGGCAGATATTGTGCAGCTCATCGAGGGTTAGATGTTGGAGTTCGCGGTTGGTTTCGAGGCCGAGGCGGACGGCGTTGCCGATGTACTCATGCGCCTTGCGGAAGGGAACGCCTTTGTTCGAGAGATACGTTGCCGCCGCCATGGCGTTCAGGTAGCCGGTCTCGGCGGCGAGCTTCATGCGGTCGAAGCGGAACTTGAGCGATGCGGTAAAGGGGGGCAGGACGCTCAGCATGCCGGCGATGGTGTCGGCTGCGTCGAAGACCGGCTCCTGTCCCTCCTGGAGGTCTTTGTTGTAGGCGAGGGGCAGCCCCTTGATGAGCGTGGCGAGGGTGGTCGCCGCACCGAGCAGACGGCCGGACTTGCCGCGGATAAGCTCGGTGAGGTCGGGGTTCTTCTTCTGCGGCATGGCGGAGCTGCCGGTAGAGAAGGCTTCGGGCAGGTCTAAAAATCCAAACTCTGCGGTCGAGTAAAGGGTTAGTTCCTCGGCGAAGCGCGAGATGTGGATGCCGAGGGTGGCGATGGCCTGCGTGAACTCGAGGGCGAAGTCGCGGTCGGAGGTCGCGTCCATGGAGTTGGGCGTGGGGGCGTCGAAGCCGAGGGCGCGGGCGGCGATAGTGCGGTCGAGAGCGAGCGTAGCTCCGGCGATGGCTCCCGAGCCGAGGGGGCAGAGGTTCATGCGCTTGCGCGCATCGACGAGGCGGGTGCTGTCGCGCTCGAGCTGGCTGAGGTAGGTGAGCAGCCAATGGGCGACGAGGACAGGTTCGGCGCGCTGAAGATGGGTGTAGCTGGGCATGACGGCTTCGCCTGCGCTCTCAGCGAGGTCGATGAGGCTGGAACGCCATTCGCGGAGGCCATAGAGGGTGGCGTCGATGGCCTCGCGCACGAAGAGGCGCATGTCGGTGGCGATCTGTTCGTTGCGGCTGCGGCCGGTGTGGAGTTTGAGGGCGAGGTCGCCGATGATCCTGGTGAGCAGAAGCTCGGTGAAGTGGTGGATGTCCTCGGCCTCGGGGGCTTCAGCCACGACCGCTGGTGTCAGAGTGGTCTGGGCGAGGACTTTGTCCAAACCGTCGAGCATGGTGGCCAGCTCGGCATCGGTGAGGATGCCTGCGGCGGCGATGGCGCGTGCGTGCGCCTTCGAGGCGGCCACCTCTTGCGGGAGGAGACGCCAGTCAAAGGGGAACGAACGCTGCCACTCTTCAAAGGTCTTGTTGAGTGGCTCGCGGAAGCGTCCGGACCACATCTTGGTTGGTGAGTCAGACATGAACGGTGTCTCTCTTTTCGGTTAGAGCAATCAGCATTGGTGGTGTGAGAAATCAATAATTGCAGCGATGATCCAGATTGCAGCGGTGGCTAACCACATGTGGCCAGTTTTCCATTGATGACGCTTAAGGATGATGGTTCCCCATGCGAGATTTAGCAAGAAGAAGACGGCAATTAAGGGAGCTATTGAGATGAACCAGACAAAAGGCTCTCCGGTGATCGAGTTTAGACCTGCTTCGCATTCCTGACGTATCACCCAAGCGCGTGAGGCTAAAAGTAGATAAGCGCCTGCACCGATCGCGTTGAGTCCGAGAAGAACAAGTGGCCACTTCTTGTTCGGCTTGGGCTGGTTGGACATCGTTAACAGCGTACCTCAGGGGCTAAAGCCCGGAAACATTTGTGGTCGTTACGGCGAGGCTTAAGCCCCGCTCCATCAACGTAAATGCAAACGCAGATTCCCTTCGGGAATGACAAACAAGTGAGAATCGGCTATTGCTTTTTTGTTGTCATTCCCGAAGGGAATCTGCGTTTGCAGGTTTCTGCGCGGGCACAGGTTCCTCGGGGAAGAGTTCTTCCCAGGTAGGGTTCATCGACTCAATCAAAGCGATCTTCTGTGCCCGTGTCCAATGCTTAAGTTCTTTCTCACGAGCGATCGCATTATTAACGTACTGAAAGCGCTCGAAATACACGAGCCGAGTAATTTTGTAGCGGGCGGTAAAGCTGCCCGGTGTTTGCCTGCGGTGCTGAGCGACGCGGGCACGGAGGTCATTCGTGACTCCAGTGTAGAGATTGTGCGAACGATTGGAGAGGATGTAGACGAAGAACTCGTATTCGTCGCGTCTTTTCATTCGTGCTCTCCAATCGCTTTCGTGCTGCTTTTTGGCGAAACGCAGATTCCCTTCGGGAATGACAACAAAAAAGAATGTACGTAGTTACTTACTGTCCTCTGTGGAACTGTTGAGTTGTGGCATCTCAGAACCTTTGCTTAGGGTGATGAGGCCGCTCTTTGCGTAGGTCATCAGCTTGGCGCGGGTGTCGGTGATGTCGAGGTTGCGCATGGTGAGTTGGCCGATGCGGTCGCGCGGGGAGAAGGTGGATTCGGTCTTCTCCATGCTGAGGCGCTCGGGGTGGAAGGTGAGGTTGGGCGAGTCCGTGTTTAGGATTGAGTAGTCGTTGCCGCGCCGCAGCTCAAGCGTGACCGTGCCGGTGACGGGCTTGGCGACCCAGCGCTGGGCGGCTTCGCGCAGCATGATGGCCTGAGGATCGAACCAGCGGCCCTGATAGAGGAGGCGGCCGAGTTTGCGACCGTTGTCGCGGTACTGCTCGATGGTGTCCTCGTTGTGGATGCCGGTGATGAGGCGCTCGTAGGCGATAAAGAGCAGAGCGAGGCCGGGGGACTCGTAGATGCCGCGGCTCTTGGCCTCGATGATGCGGTTCTCGATCTGGTCGCTCATTCCGAGGCCGTGACGACCGCCAATGGCGTTGGCTTCGAGCATCAGGGCGACGGGGTCTGCGTAGTCCTTGCCGTTGAGGGCGACGGGGAAGCCCTCTTCGAAGCGGATGGTGATCTCTTCGCGCTTGATCTCGACGTCGTCG
>NZ_DATKQC010000192.1:0-5952 GCF_035532915.1 Edaphobacter sp. | reverse complement strand
TCGAATTCTAGGTGAATCACATGCAGTGTTGCCTCGGCAACCTTTCGCTCCGGCTCCGTCGTAAAGAGTGGCTGTTGAGTGGGAGTCGAAACTTGCGCACCGTCGCCGGGAGCCGCCTGCGGTGCGAGGCCCAGTACCGACAAAATCGTGGGTGCAATCGTAACAGCCCGGGTCGGCGTGTCAGGAATATCCCTGCCTATGACAACGCCCGTGCGAATAATGGAGTTGGGATCGTTGGCGTGATCCACGATCTCCTGGAACTTGTCATGCGAGACGATTGTCAGCCGATCGACATCGGCAACCCCGGTCCGCTTTCCATAGGGTAAGCGTAGGCCGCGCCCGATGGACTGCTCGACCAACGTCTTCGAGTTCGCAGCGCGCAGCGGAACAATCGTATAAAGATTGGTTACGTCCCAGCCTTCCTTGAGCATGTTCACGTGGACCACGATCTCGGTCGGATTGGCCGGGTCCTCCACGCTCAGCAACTGTTGAACGGTTTCGTCCTTCTCTTCGCCACTCTGGTTGGAGTGAACGGTAATCACGCACCCCTTGTAACGCCCATCAAAGAAGTCGTCCGCCTCGATCTTCTTCAGCAAGTCGCCGGCATGGCTTGTGTCCTTGGCCACAACCAGCATGAAGGGCTTTACCAGCGGCTTTCCCGTATCCCGCGAGTAGATGTCGAGCTGCACCTTCGTGTGTTCGTGGACGCGGATGCCGTCCTGCAGCTTCAGTGTTTCGAGCGCGCCTTCATCGTAGTTTTCCGCGCGGAAGTTCTCTCTCGTGGCGACAGAAGGTTCCTTCACAAAGCCATCGCGCAAGGCTGAGGCCAGCGGGTAGCTGTAGATGACGTTCTTGAAGTCCGTAGTCCGGTTCCCGTTCTCTATCTGCGGAGTCGCCGTCAGTTCCAAACCCAGGATAGGCTTCAGTTCGTTGATCGCACGCATCCCTGCCTTGCCGCGATAGCGGTGACTCTCGTCCATCAGTAGAACGAGATCGTCCAGCTTCGACAAATACTCGAAGTAGCTCTCGCCGATGTACTCCTGGAGCCGCTTGATACGCGGCTCTTTATCGCCGCGCACTTCGGCGTTGATCTTCGAGATATTGAAGATGTTGATGTGGACGCCGGTATCCCCGAAGAGATCGGCGGAGCGGATACCGCGCCCGCTCTCGTAGTTGTCGCCGGTAATGATCTCCGGCGGATTGATGGCGAAGTCCGATAGCCCCTGAAAGACGTACTTCGGCGAGCCCGGCGTAAAGTCGGCGATCAGCTTGTTGTAGATAGTTAGGTTCGGGGCCAGCACAAAAAAGTGCCGGATACTCCATGCCTGGTTCAGGTAGGCGACGAAGGCTCCCATCAGGCGCGTCTTGCCCACGCCGGTCGCCAGCGCAAAGCACAGCGACGCGAAGTCGCGCTCAAAGTCCGCGACCGAGGGGAACGCGGAGCGGATTGCCTCCAGCGCCTGCGCGGTGTCGGTGTCCTTGGCCAGCGGAAGCAGTTCGCATACCTGGTCGAGAATCTCCACCGACTCCCGCTGTGGCGGACGAAGGCTCAGGCGGTTCGAGATGGCCCACAGTTGCTGTTTGCTGTTCGCGCTCATTCCGCACCCCCTTCCTCGACATTGCCAAAGAGACCGGGAGCGGTGTCGATGCGCGCCTTGCGCTTGCGTGCCTGCTTTGGCTCCAGCTTCTGCCCGGCCATCACGGGTACAGGCTCCGGCTCCGGCGCTTTGGGCAGGTTGGCGACATTTAGGCTGTAGTCGTCATGGCCCCACTCGCACTTGTGCAGCACGGCGGAGGGAATCTTCTTCAGCGTCAGGTTTGAAAAGGCGTCCGGCTTGCCGCGAAATGCGGAGCAGCAGACCAGTAAGGAACGCTTCCTGCCAACCTCTTCGCTCAGCGCCGCCAGATGGTCGCGGGTCAGAGTCTGCGTGGTCACGTAGATAAAGTCCGTCTCGGTGGAGTGGCCCTGCTGCCAGTAGATCTCTTCGCTTGGCGCGTAGGTAAAGCCCATCAGCTTGCACATCGCCTCGGCCAGCATAGCCGGGTTGTATTGCTTGCTGATGACAAGGTTATCGAAGGCATCCTTTTCGAGAAGTGTTGGGGCAATGTGGTAGTAGCGGAATCCGCCACCGCCCTTCCAATCCACGGTCTTCGTGATACCGCCTTCATCTTCGCCGTCGATGACCTTCTTGAGGCGCGGAATGATATGCGTATGGCAGTGCTCCCCAAGTTCGACCATGATCCAGTGGCGGCCCATCTTATGAGCAACTGCGCCAGTTGTGCCGGAACCTGCGAATGAGTCAAGAACGAGATCTCCAGGATTCGTTGCTATATACAAGATTTGCCTCAGCAGTTTCTCAGGCTTTGGAGTACTGAACACATCAGTGCCGGAAGACAAGACTGCATTGACTTCCTTCTTGGCTTCTTGTGTATTTCCGGCGTCTGAATGGCTCCAGATCGTAGGTGGAACCATACCGCTTTGCACCTCTGAGAGAAATACTTTTCTACGCGGTATTCCACCGCCGTCTTTTCCCCAAGTGATCCTGTTGTCAGAGCAGAGTTCAGCGAACTTGGTGGGCGAAACTGTCCAATATCTTCCCTTGGGTGGACCGTCGATAGGTCTGCCATTTGGAGAGACAGTGGACCAACTCCCAAGACTGTAAAAATTCCTAGCGGATAGTGCCACTGAAATCCAAGGACCACGAGGGTCATTGTCAGGATTCTTGTAGTCGGTTTTGCTTTCTTCGCTCCTCGGAAGGAGGTTACGCTTCCATGCTTCTTTGTTCTTAGCAAAAAGAAGGATGTGGTCGTGATTTGCAGAAAAGAACTGCGAGGAATTCTTGGATGCAAATACCTTTTCCCAAACGACATTGTGGATGAAGTTTGTCCTTCCGAACACCTCGTCGCACATGACCTTCAGGTAATGCGCTTCATTGTCGTCGATAGTAATCCAGAGAGAGCCGTTGTCGGCGAGCAGGCAGCGAATTAATTCCAAGCGGTCACGCATGAGGGAAAGCCAGATGGAATGCTCCACTCCATCGTCATAGTGTGTGAAGGCAGAGCCGGTGTTGTACGGCGGATCGATGAAGACGCATTTCACCTTGCCAGCGAATTCCTGCTCCAGCGCCTTGAGCGCAAGCAGGTTGTCGCCAAAGATCAGGCGGTTATCGAAGATGTCGTCCTTCGTCACGCGCTGCTTGGCGTGGTAGCTCTTCTCCGGGTCTTCCAGCAAGATGCGCGGCTCCAGCTTCGGCCGGTTCTCCTTGCCAATCCACGTCAGTTCCAGTTTTTGCTTTGGCGGCATTCCCTATGCTCCCTGTTCCTTAGTCCCGGTTTTCTCCATCCGCCGCTCCAGCTTCCGTTGAGAAACTACATTGAACAGACTATCCAGCCTTTGCAGGATTTCTTTCGATTCCTTCGCAACTGGGATCGGAATCGATCGTTTCCTTCCTTTAGGTTTCTTTACAGTCTTTCCCTCTGTCGGTGTTTCGACGCTCTTGGCCGCTTCTCTTCTGCATACAGTCTCCAGGTGTTTTTCGAAATCTCCGAGCGTATATGGTTGATCGCAGATCGCACATGTGCGCATCTCAGCGTGAGAGTTCCCCGCCTTCTTTCCGGCTTTGTGCACTGGTGTTTTCGGTTCTCGCTGCCGAGATTCCAACACGGGAGTGATGATCCCCTGGGCGATCAACTGCTCGCGAAGTTTGCTTGATGCAGCCGAGTCAGCTTGCTCGCCATGCCTCACGGCAGATAGACGCTTCCCAGTCTTCTTCTCTTTGGGAGTTACAAGCTCCTGCGATTCTGGGCGGTTCCTTTTCTGGGGTACTCTCGTTTTAGCCAGCTTCCGTACAAGTTGAATTGACGGCGCATGGTGTGTGAGCCTGTGCTCCTTCAGAGCGTCGCGAGTACCGCTGAAGCCGCAATGAGCGCATCCAAACAGGCGCTCGTGCTTTACTCGTCTTACTGGTTTCGGCCGTATGACTGGATCTTCCAGAACAGGTTGCGGAGTTGGGATGCGCATCTTCTTTTCCGGAGTTGGGATGCGCGCTTTCTTTCTTGGAGCGCTGTAGTTATTCGATGGAAATCCAGTCCTGTAGGAACCTGATCCTCCACAGCGCGAGCAACCCTCGTTTCCTACGCAAGTGCATGGAACTAAATGGCCCATGATTCCCTCATATCGCGACTGGCGCGATCAGCAGATGAACAAAGATATCTGAAGCAAACGACTTCCACGATAGGCTAGACCAGCCTCCATCGAATAGTAAAAAGCGTCTCCAGTTTCCGGTCCTTGGTCATGCGAGCCTCGATATCAGCAATCAAGGCGCCCCGGCGAGGTTCGACTTCATCCTCTGCGACAAAGAGGTCTTTCCGTTTCTGATTGCGTGTGGTTTGCAGTGCCTTGAGCGCGAGCAGGTTGTCGCCGAAGACCAGCCGGTTATCAAAGATGTCGTTCTCGGTCACGCGCTGCTTGGCGTGGTAGCTCTTCTCCGGGTCTTCCAGCAAGATACGCGGCTCCAGCTTCGGCCGGTTCTCCTTGCCAATCCACGTCAACTTCAGTTTTTGCTTCTGCTTCATGCAACCTCTTTCTCTGCGGGTGGCTCAACATCAGTCTCGCCAATCATCATCTTGTAGTGGGCAAGATGGTCAGTCTTCTCAAATATTGCCCGGAAGACGCGCAAATAGCCCTCCACCATCCCATCGTCTACGGTCTGGTAAAGATCGTCATTCGCAAAATGCGACCCGTCATGTGTCCAGGTGACGAGAGAGTTGACAATCAGCCTGTCTTTTCCCTCGAATTTGGAACAGAGAACGTCGAGGTTCATTCCGCCGAGAATCTTGAAGTAGTTCTCCAAGATCCGACGTAACGTGTTCTGAATGGTCAGCTTGGACCGGTTGGGATTCTTTACCTCTGCCCAGAGCAATTCGTAGGACGTCTTGATTGGGTTCGTCGTGTGCTTTTCAATCCGCGAAACCGGGTCGGACTTGCGAATTACCCAGAACGTTTCCTCGTTCATGGCCCGGTCCTGGCGCCTGCTGTTGTACGTGACCTCCTTGTGGAAATACACGTTGTGCGTCAAGACGAAGACCTGCTTGATCTGCCCGGAATTGTTCCGTACCTCATCGATGACACCTCTGATCAGGCTGCTCACGATAAAGAGGATGTCGCTGTCGAGGCTTGAAACCGGGTCGTCAAAAACGACCACGCGGTTGGACGTGATGCCCGACTCCGAATCACTACCCTTGAGTAGATGGTAAAAGTACAAGAAGGTGATGAAAGTCTTTTCGCCTTCGCTCAGAGAGTGCCGGGCATCGTCCCCATTTTGCCGAAGGATTTTGTAGTGCGTGCCGTTGCCTGCAAGCGCCAATGAGAAGCTCAGAAACCCATAGGACTTGAGTATGGAATTGATGGCATCGATCGTCGGCTTGATGCTCGTGATGCTTTTTTCAAGGTCCCGTAGGTCGGTCTGTTTCTGCTGCCGTTCTGCTGTTGCCGCCTCGATAGTATCCCGAATCCCCTTAATCGCCTTGTCGAGATTCGATTTCTTCGCATCGTAATCAGCGAGAGCAGATTTAAGGCCAACTTCAATGATGTACTTCCATACCTGAGAGATTAGCGTAGTCCGTTCGCGGCCTAGGTTCTTGACCATCTGATTATGCTTCGCTACTGCTTGATTCGCGTTGTCAATCAAGCCGGTGATAGAGGTCATTACATTGGCAATGGAGTCGAGGTCGATGACCTGGCTTGGCTCCTTCTTCTTCTGAGCGAGGCGCTGTTTGTTGCTTGCGATGCGAGAGTCGAGTAGCGCCTTCTCGGCTTTAAGCTTCTCAACGTCCAAATACTGCGACGGTGACGCGATAATCGTTGAAAGATGCTGCTGAAGTCGGTCAGCATCCGTCGAGTAATCACTGACCAGCGCGTCCACGGCCTTGCTATCGGCGACGAAGGCTTCG
>NZ_DATKQC010000191.1:0-6436 GCF_035532915.1 Edaphobacter sp. | reverse complement strand
ACTTCACCGCATGGTGACCCAACCTCAACTCGTCGTCTTCGTCTCCAGCACCAAGCGGATACCTAATCACACGCTCCAAGGAACCGAATTCCGCTTCGTCTTGGTCAAGGCCACCCACTTCTTTGGCGCCACAAAGCATTGGGTGACGAAGCAGGAATTTGTACACGTGAGCGATCTCGAGCGGACGATAATTGACGGTTTGCGGCAGCCCGAGTACTGTGGCGGCGTAGCCGATGTCGCCAAGGCCCTCTGGATGCGTCACCAGGACATCGAGACGGCGAAGCTGGTGGACTACGCTCTTCGCCTTCGAGTGGGCGCCGTCACCCGCCGCCTTGGCTACTTACTCGATCTCTATGCAATCGCGCCGGAAGCCCAATTAAGAAGGCTGCGCGACGTTCTTACGAATACCTACGTTCGGCTCGATCCCTCCTTGCCGATGGAGGGCCCCCACGTAGCGCGCTGGCGTCTTCAACTGAATATCACGCCTCAAGAACTCCAAGCAATCCGAGCGACGTAGATGATTCCACAGCGGAACATTTCGATGTTGTCCAACCGCTTGGCGAAACAGGGCGGCCGTCGGATCCGCGAGGACGTGCTCGAACGCGACTACTGCCTGGCTTGGTTCCTTGCCGCCTTAGGGGAATCGGATTTGCGAACGAGTCTAGCCCTTAAAGGGGGAACAGCTTTGAAGCGGTGCTACTTCGGCGACTACCGCTTCTCAGAAGACCTCGACTTCACTCTTCTCGAAGCAAACCCTTTTGACGACATATTGCGTCGCATGGAGCGCGTTTATGAGGCAGTCCGCGAAAGCTCTGGGATTGTTTTCGCGTTCGACAGAGAAGATCGGCAAACGCACGCAAACAGCTACACTTTCTATCTTTCGTACACCGGCCCGTTGCCTGTAGGTAATGACGTCAAAGTGGACATCACGGTTCGCGAGCGCCTCGTCTTTCCAGTCGAGCAACGCCTGCTGCTGCGGGGCTACGACGAATTCACTGACCTTCCCGAAGATCGCCGGGTTCAGGCTTATTCACTCCAGGAAATCGTCGTCGAGAAGATCATTGCCTTGGCTGATCCGGCGCGCAATGAACCGCGCGACCTCTACGATTTGTGGTATCTCACGACGAACGAGGCCATCGAGATCGATCACTTGGCCGACCCGATTCGCCGGAAACTAGAATTCCGCGAGAGACCCTTCGCGGATCTCGAGGATGCCATCCTCGGCAAGGGGGCGAGGCTCAAAGCACTCTGGTCCAGGCGCTTGGCCTACCAGATGAGCACCTTGCCGCCATTCGATGAGGTCTTCCGCAGTCTGCGCCGAACGCTTCGCCGGTCCAATCTCCCTTGAGCTGTTCGAGAACGAATTTACCCGTGAACCGGCTGTGTCTAGGCGGACATACTGTTAAACAGGGTATAGTCGACACGAAGATAAAGAGATGCGATGACTTCGCCGAGATTCCTCGGCGCCTCTACTCGGTGAGCCTGCCAATCGGCCAAATATCAACAGTCGCTCTCTTCAACCATCCACAAATCCGGTATCATAAGCAGAAATTCGGGTGTGCCAGTTGGGGACCGATCTCGAACTGCCGCGGGTACGCCGTGGCTCATATAGTGGCCCCAACCACATAGGGCGGCGTCGAGATCTGCAATGCTCGTTGCCGAAGAGAATTGCGGATTAGGCGAGGGAAGTGAAAGGCATGTCGGGACAGACAGCGCATGACGCTGAGCCTGCAGTGGCGGGAAGAACAGGAAGTCTGTCGAAAGACCCCGTTCAGCACGAAGCGTCCATGACCGGGCGCGTGCCAACGACCGACCTGAATATTCTCCTACACAGCGCGTTCGGCTTCTCCTCATTTCGACCGAACCAGGAAGCCGTCTGCCGTGCGGCTATCGAAGGCCGGGACGTTCTGCTGGTCATGCCGACCGGGTCCGGCAAGTCGCTGTGCTACCAATTGCCGGGAATCGCGCGCGGCGGGACCACACTCGTGATCAGCCCGCTGATTGCCCTGATGGAAGACCAGGTGGCCAAGCTTAAGGAGAGGGGCTTCGCCGTCGAGCGCATCCACTCCGGCCGCCCGCGCGCCGACCTGCGCCGGACCTGTCATGATTACCTCAGCGGCAAGTTGCAGTTCTTATTCATTGCGCCGGAGCGGCTGCGCGTGACCGGTTTTCCGGACATGTTGGCCAAACGACCACTGTCCCTTATCGCCATTGACGAGGCACACTGCATCTCGCAATGGGGGCACGATTTCAGGCCGGATTACCGCATGCTGGGCCAGTACCTGCCGCGCCTGCGCCCCGCGCCCGTGATCGCGCTGACCGCTACGGCCACGCCCATCGTTCAAGATGACATCGCCGAGCAGTTGGGGCTGGTGCGGCCGGCTCGCTTGGTTCACGGTTTCCGGCGCGCCAACATCGCGATTGAGGTTGTCGAGATTGCGCCTTCCCAGCGGCCCGAGCTTGCCAGCCAACTGTTGCAGGGAACGGAACGCAGGCCGGCAATCGTCTATACGCCCACGCGCAAGCAGGCCGAGAGTCTGGCGGCCGAACTCGCCGTCTTCTTCCCCGCTGCGGCCTATCACGCCGGCCTCGATGCCCGGCTCCGGCAACGAGTTCAGGCGAAGTTTATCGAGGGCCGGACCGAGGTCATGGTGGCGACGATTGCCTTTGGCATGGGGATCGACAAGGCTGATATCCGCACTGTGATCCACACAGCGTTGCCAGGCAGCCTGGAAGCGTACTACCAGGAGATCGGACGCGCAGGCCGTGACGGGAAACCCAGCCGGGCGATCCTGATGCACTCTTACGCCGATCGTTACACCCATGACTTCTTCTTCGAGCGCGACTATCCGGACGTCAGCGTGCTGGATGGAATCTTTGCGCGTCTCCAGCCTGCGCCTCAGGGGAAAGCGGCGCTCCAACGACAGGTCCAGATCGAAGAGGAGGTGTTCGACAGGGCTCTGGAAAAACTGTGGGCCCACGGGGGCGCTGTGGTGGACTTCGCCGAGAACGTGAGCCGGGGAAACAACCGGTGGCGCGACACCTATATTGCCCAGGGTGAGCAGAAGCGGGCGCAGATCGACCAGATGATCCGTTACGCGGAAAGCCAGCATTGCCGCATGGCCACCTTGGTGCTCCACTTTGGCGATCTCGCTGACGGACAGAAGCCGTGTGGGATCTGCGATTTCTGTGCTCCGGGGCATTGCACCGCGCAGCGGTTCCGGACCGCCACCGAGGCGGAACGTGCGGCGGTCTTGCGGGCGGTAGCCGCCTTGCGCAGGACCGGCGCGAGATCAACAGGCAAACTGCACATCGATGTGTGTCCCAGCCGCGAGATGACCCGCAATGCCTTCGAAGAAGTGCTCGGTGCGATGGCGCGGGCGGGACTGGTGCAGCTCACCGACGAGGTCTTCGAGAAGAATGGCAAGCAGATCCCGTACCGTACGGCCAGGCTCACGGACGCCGGCTGTGCCGTGGACGAAAAGATGTCGGTCAACTTCGTCATGAAGGAGACAGCGCCTCCGTTAGAAAAGCACAAAAGGATGAAGAAGTCCGCTGCTTCCGAGGGTCAGAAGAGGGCATCCAGGCCCGATACCAGCGCCAAGCCGAGGTCATTGGCGAACGCGAAAGGCTCAGAGGACGGGATAGAGACCCGCCTCGAAGCGGCGCTGCGCGCCTGGCGTCTGACCGAGGCCCGGCGGCGCGGCTTGCCGGCGTTCCGAATCTTCAGCGACCGCACACTAAGAGATCTGGCCGCCAGCCGCCCGGCAACCGACCAGGAACTGCTCGCCATTCCCGGGATCGGGCTTAGCACCCTCGACAAATACGGGAGAGACATCTGCCGCGTCCTGCGCGAGAACGGAGCCTGAGGAAGCCAGCTCGTCACAACGGAAAACACCGGCATCTGTAGTAGATTTCCTGCCCAGTGTGAACGCATGAATCGACAAAGACTCACCTCGGCCAAGGGCGGTCAACGGATTTTGCCCCGCTGAGAGATTGAACCGGAGTGCGCGGTGGCTGCCTGGCAGCTCGGATTGCCATAAACGCGGGCTGCGTTCGCCTGGCAACCAAGCTGGCTGCACGAATGTGGGACGCCGACAAGAGTCATCCGTTGTCCCAATTCAAATACGGAATCCAGTTGCGTCAATGGCGAGGTCCCTGCGGATTCGCGGGCGCCACGCGTGGCAGAAGCTTAACCCGCATTTCTCACCAATAAATTGAATTGCCGGGTTGAGTTGCGATTTGGCCAGCACGAACTGGTTTTGGGGTGGTGCGATCCCCAAGGGATAGCGAGCATGCTGATGTTGACCAGGGGATGACTCGCAAGTGCGCTGTTTGCTGTGCGGGCCGAGCTCGCAGCGGCGCACTTCGCCCTCCAGATGTTGCTGGGCAACAAACTTGTTGACGGAGCGCGTTTTTCAGCAGGGCGAGGGGAAGGCTCGCAACTGTGCGTAGGTTTGCGCGAACAGCTCCGCGTAAGGATAGCCGCCCGCCAGCGACACCCAGACCTTCCGCACCGTGATCCGGATCAAGGCACCGATCTTCAGCAGCTTCAGCCGAATCGTCGCGGCCTGCGCCTGGGCGAGGTCGGTCTGTTTTAATCCCAACCGGCGCAGCGCCTCCATCAGCGTGTAACCCATGGAAGAAAAGTAGAGTCGGATCTGATTGCTGCGCAGCAACGCCGTCGAGGTGCGGTCGGCAAACAGCATCAACTGCTCCTTGATGCGATTCTCCATTTCGCCGCGCGCGCAGTAGAGTTCTTCATATAAGCGCCGCGCTTCCCAGGCTTCCGGCCCCAGCGACGTCACTACGAAACGAGGATTCGAGCCCTTCTCCAGATGTTCCGCTTTCGCGATCACCCGCCGCGCCCGCGACCAGCTCTCCCGCGTCTGATAGAAAAACTCTTTAAACACCCGCGCCGGCTGCCCCGTGGCCTGAAACTCCGCCGCCGCTTGTTCCTGTTCCTCGACGATCTCCTGCTTCAGCCGCTCATTCTTCGCCAGCCCCAGCACATAGTCCACGCCTTCCTGCTCGCACCAGGCCATCAGCTCTTCGCGACAGAACCCCGAGTCGCCCCGCAGCGTGATCCGGACCTCGGGCCAGGCTTGCCGAATCTCGGCCACGATCCGCGCCGCTTCCTCCACACAGCCGGCCGAGGCGTCGATATTCGACGGCCGCAGCCGGGCGCACAGCAGATGATCTCCGCAAAAGACGTAGAGCGGCAGATAGCAATAGCACCCATAGTAGCCGTGGAAGAACCGCCCCTCCTGCTGGCCGTGCAACGGGTCGTCGGTGGCGTCCAGGTCCAGCACGATCTCGGCCGGAGGCGTCGCGTGCGCCTCCAGAAAAATCTCCACCAGCAGGCGGTCCACCGCTTCCATCTCGAGCGCGATCTTCTTGTAGCGCTCCTCGCTCTTCACTACCGCCGCGGTCAGCTCCAACCGATTCAGCGTGCTCTTGCCCGCCAACGCCTTGCCCCGGTCGCGCTCCCGCGCCCGGCTCTCGCCCGTCGGATCGGGCTTCTCGGCCAGCACTGCCAGCAGCGGGTCCCGGCGCAATTGGTCATGATCGTTCAGGTCTTCGTAGCCGAGCGCCAGCGCATAGATTCGCTGCGCCACCAGCTCTCGCGCCGTGTGCTCCACTTGCCCCGCCGCCCGATGGTCCCGAAAGCAGCCCGCGAAGCGCGCGATGATTCCGGTGCGCTGCTCCACCTCGCGCAACAGCAGACCACCCGCGTCCGTGGTAATCTCGCCGCCGTCAAACCGGCCCACCACTTGGCGTTGATTCAGAGGATGAAATTCCAAGGATTCTTGGTTACACTGTGTTTGCAAAAGGCTGTCCTCCTTCTCCGGCGCAAGTTTTTTTCGCAAAAACACTTATGCCATGAAGCGACAGCCTTTTGCAATTTTTCCGTGAGAAATGCGGGTTAAAGACCAGTGGCTCGATCCCAACTTCGGCTTGCGCGTTGCCCTCAATTCGATTCCACAAGATAAACTCATTGAGATTCGAGCAGAGCAGGTTTTTGCAAAGTGGCACATCGCCAATGAACGCGCGCCACGAGCTTCATTTATAGATGAGTTCGGTGTTGAGTTCGACAGAGACCTGGTCGCCTCGTTGGAGGGCATCCCTTCGCAAGCGTTACTTGGCGATCACATTCGCGGAGGAACGAGCCTTCGGGTCGACCGACCGTTTTCTCAATTGCAGGCGGTACTGGACAAAGCGACGACACTGTTTGCAAGCACGGAATACAAGAAGAGATGGCCCGAAGTAGCCAATGTTAGCCCCGTGAAGGACCTCACGCTGATTGCCAAACTTGAAGCACAGTTGGGAGCCGAATTCGCTTCGGGACAAGCGCAGAAGAGACTAGTACTCTTTACGCCCGCACGTCGCCGTGATGAAGAATCACAACTGGCTCAGTCCTATGTGTTTGGACGAC
>NZ_DATKQC010000190.1:0-13219 GCF_035532915.1 Edaphobacter sp. | reverse complement strand
TGGAGCATCCGTTCCGGATACTGAAGCGCATCTTCGGCTTCGACAAGGTGAGATACCGGGGCTTGAGGAAGAATCACAATCGGCTGTGCGTCTGCTTCGCGCTGGTGAATCTCTACCAGCACCGCCAACGGTTGGCCCCGCAAAGGGCGTAGTGTGTCCGGAGGCGGAAAACGGCTTCCCAGACACAAAAGACAACAAAAGAAATGCGCTCTTTTCCGCGAATCTTACTCGAAAGCCGCTGCCGGAATGTCAGAATCCTCTGGCGCTACGAAATCAGTGGCCTGCGCAGGGGTTCCTTAAGGAGCTGGAAGCCAAGCCAAGCGCGACGCTAGGCGAAGTCTTTGTGTTTGTGGACGAATGCCATCGCACGCAGAGCGGCAAACTGCACCGAGTGATGAAGGCAATGATGCCCAATGCCGTCTTCATCGGCTTCACCGGCACGCCCTTGCTGGTGAAGGATAAGGCAACCAGCAAGGAGATATTTGGCGGATACATCCACACCTACAAGTTCAACGAGGCAGTGGACGACGGTGTCGTGCTCGACCTGGTCTATGAGGCACGGGATATCGACCAGCGCCTCGGTTCCGAAGAGAAGATTGACCAATGGTTCCAAGCGAAAACGAAGGCCTTGAACGATTGGCAGAAGGACGAGCTGAAAAAGAAGTGGGGCACAATGCAGGCGGTGCTGAGCTCCCAGTCGCGAATGGATCGCGTCGTCAGCGACATCATATTCGACTTCAGCGTGAAGCCAAGGCTGTCCAGCGAGCGCGGCAATGCCATCCTGGTCGCGTCCAGTATCTATGAGGCCTGCAAGTATTTTGCGCTGTTTCAGAAGACGGTATTCCGCGACCGATGTGCGGTGGTGACTTCCTACAATCCTCTGGCGAAGGATGTATCGAAGGAAGAAGTCGGAGCGAACACGGAGACCGACAAGCAATTCATCTACAACACCTATATGGAGCTTCTGCAGGGCGTCGATCCGCGGCCGGGAATGTCGCCAACGGAGACGTATGAGGAGCGAGCCAAACAGCAGTTCATCAAGGAGCCGGCAAAGATGAAGCTGCTGATCGTGGTGGACAAGCTGCTGACGGGCTTCGATGCACCGCCATGTACCTATCTGTATATCGACAAATCCATGCAGGACCACGGTCTGTTTCAGGCGATATGCCGCACCAATCGGCTTGACGGCGACGATAAGGACTTTGGCTACATCGTCGATTACAAAGATCTATTCAAGCGTGTCGAGAACGCTATCGCGGTGTACACGTCTGAGATTGATACCAGCGCAGGCGGATCGAATCCCGAAGTGCTGCTCAAGGATCGCCTCAAGATAGGGAAAGAGCGCCTGGACAGTGCGCTGGAGGCGCTCGATATTTTGTGCGAGCCAGTTCAGCCGCCGAAGGGCGAGCTTGAACATATCCATTACTTCTGCGGTAATACGGAGATCGAAACCGATTTGCAGGAACGCGAGCCTCAGCGTGTCGCGCTCTACAAATCAACCGCGTCGCTGGTCCGCGCGTATGCAAATATTGCCGATGAATTGGAGTCCGCCGGGTACAGCGGCGGCGACGTTTCCCGCATCAAGCAACAGATAGATCATTACCTGGATGTTCGCGAAACGATTCGGAGGGCAAGCGGAGAAAGTCTGGACGTGAAGGCTTATGAGGCGGATATGCGGCACCTGATCGACACGTATATCGAAGCGGATGAGCCACGCAAGATTTCGCCGTTCGACGGGATGGGGCTTCTCGACCTGATCGTAAAGACAGGAATCGCAAATGCCATCACATCGCAGCTCGGTGGCTTAAAGGGCAACAAGGATGCGATTGCAGAAACGATCGAGAACAACGTTCGGCGCAAGATCATCAAGGAGCAGCTGACTGATCCGGCCTACTTTAGCAAGATGTCAGCGTTGCTGGACGAGATCATTGCGACGCGGAAAGCAAAGGCGATTGAATACGAAGAGTACTTGAAGCGAATTGCCGATCTTGCAAAGAAAGTGGACGCGGGCTATGGCGAAGAAACACCGGAACAGATCAATACACCGGGGCTGCGTGCGCTCTATAGCAACCTGAATAAGAGCGAGGAACTCGCCATCAAGATCGATGAGGCAGTCAGGCGAGTTCGCCCAGACGCTTGGCGTGGCATCCCTGCACGCGAGCAAGCGATCAGGCAGGCGCTCTTTGAGGAACTTCATGATGTGGATGAAGTTGAGCGCATTTTTCTCATCATCAAGCAGCAAAGGGAATACTGATCCGATGGGGACTACGCTCAAGCTCGGCTCCGTCACCGTAGACGTGGTCAAGAAGGACATCAAGAATGTGCACCTCAGCGTTTATCCCCCAGAAGGCAAGGTGCGAATCTCTGCTCCGCTACGGATGAGCACTGAAAATATTCGTCTGTTTGCAATCTCTAAACTGCAATGGATTAGGCTCCAGCAAAAGAAGATTGTCGACCAAGAGCGAGAGACGGCGCGTGAATATTCGGAGCGCGAGAGCCACTACCTATGGGGGAAACGCTATTTGCTCGATGTTGTCGAAGTAGATGGTCCGCCTCGGATAGAGATTCGCCACAGAAGAATCGTCATTCAGATCCGTCCCTCATCTAGCACGGATCGAAAGCGCGAGCTGATCGAAGAATGGTACCGCGCCCAACTCAGAGCTGCAGTTCAACCCTTGATTTCAAAATGGGAGAAGGCGATGGGCGTCAAGGTGGACAAGGTATTCGTCCGGCGCATGAAGACGAAGTGGGGAAGCTGCAGTCGGGCTTCGGTGAGCATAAGGTTCAACACGGATTTGGCGAAAAAGCCGCCGGAGTGCCTGGAGTATATCGTCGTGCACGAATTGGCTCACCTTATCGAGCCTACACACAATGACCGATTCACCGCGTTGTTAGACCAGATGATGCCGAACTGGCGCTTATACCGGAAACTCCTGAATCAGCTTCCGGTGCGCCACGAAAACTGGAGCTACTGACATTGGTGTGCCTCCCCGAATGCGTTGCGCGTAGCAGAAAACGTGTAGCCTTTGCTCAGCCGTTTTCCGCGTAAAACGGCTTGAGGTGTGCAGGCTCCTCCAAGATGTCGAGCAGCGCTTGAGCACAGTAGACCCGATCACGCTTGGCATCGGAGGCCTGTTGCACGATTCCATTGCGTTCGAGCCGCTCAATTGCGCGCTGCGCGGTCGTGAAGGCCAGGCTCAATTGATTCGCAGCGCCGGTGATGGTGACGAATGGATTTGCGGCCAACAAGCCTAGAACCCGAAGTGGCGTATTGGTCGAGTGTCCTGCCAACTTGTCGTGCCAGTGCGCGAGCAGATCATTGATGCGCGTTGCCCGGCTCAGCGCATCTTCAGACATGCGCGCAACGCCCTGCAGGAAGTATTCCAGCCATTCGCTCCATGCACCTCGTGCGCTCACGCCGCGCAGGCCGTCGTAGTAGTCCCGGCGTGCGGCTTCAAAGAAGGCGGAAAGATAAAGCAGCGGTGTCGGGAGAATCTTCCGTTCGATCAAGAATAGTGTGATGAGTAGACGCCCCACGCGGCCATTGCCGTCAAGAAACGGATGGATAGCCTCGAACTGATAGTGGGCAAGCGCGATTGTGACGAGCGGCGGCAAATCGGATTCATGGAGAAACTTCTCCCAAGCCGCCAAACATGGCTCGACTTCACCCGGTGGCGGTGGAATAAAATTGGCCGTCGCCAGCGTACTACCCGGTCTACCGATCCAGTTTTGTGTTGTGCGGAAGACGCCCGGAGCCGCGTTCTGTCCCCGCACGCCCTCCATCAGCTTTACGTGTAGCTCGCGAACCAGACGCACGCAAAGAGGAAGCTCTTTGAGCAGAGAAATGCCATGCTCCAGCGCTGACACATAGTTGCCAACCTCACGCAGGTCTTCGGGGCTACGCTCGACTGCCGCGCCGGCCTCTGCTGCCAGCAATTCACCGAGCGTGGCTTGTGTCCCCTCGATCTTGCTTGAGAGTACGGCCTCGCGCCTCACGAAAGGTCGCATGAGGACATGAGGATTCGGCAACCGTCCACCTTCACCCGCCAACCTGCCGATCAGCCGGTCTGCATCGGAGAGCACCCCGATGAGGCGTGGCGTCCACTCAAGCGCCGGTGGCAACGCGGCAGGCACGAATGCCGAATATGCGCCCAAAGAAATAATCCTGCCGGGGATGAGGGATGACTTGGTCATGACAGCTCAGTGGTGAAAATAAGAAGCATCGCTATTTTCGATACCCATGATAATCGAAAATAGTCGAAGGCGCCATTAGCGGGGCTGAAGTCGGGAGGAAGAAAAAGAATTCGGGCTGTTCCCCCACGGGTCAGCCCGATGCCGCTCGGTTAGAAATTTGGTAGAAAATTGGTAGCATTTAGCGCCGATTGGGCCGTTTTTCCCGACTCATCCTACTCATAAGTCCTTTACCGTAAACAAATCTTCCCTCTGGCCGTTCCCTGGCATGGAAGAGGTCATCGGTTCGATCTATGCCAAGTTGCCCCGGAGCTTCGCGATTCCAGCGCCGGTCGGCAACTACTCCCCGGATTGGGCGATTGCCTTCAAGCAGGGCACGGTGAAGCACATCTACTTCGTCGCCGAAACCAAGGGGGCCATGTCTTCGATGCAGTTGCGCGAGATCGAAAAATCGAAGACCAAGTGCGTCCATAAATTCTTCGCCAAGATCACTTCCGACCAAGTGAAGTACGCGGTCGTGAACAGCTACAGCAAGCTGATGGAATTGGTGCAATAAGCCCTTGCCCTACCAACAATAGAGCCTCACACAGATACACCGCATCCAGTCCATCGCTTCAATAAATATCAACCTCGCTCCCATGCAAAGTTGATATCGAGAACACAATCTGGCATGATTATGGCCGAAATCAACGGGGCAATATGCGAATCCCCTCCTCGCTTACAGTTCGCATCGCTGCCGGTTTGCTTATGGCCGCCTTCCTGGGTGCGGTTGGATATCAAGTTTTCCACCGGAGCAACCCAGATTCGCCCGAGGCGCTGCTGAAGCGAGCCGATAAGATGTCGTGGCTCAACAACTGGATCGGCGCGGCCCCGCTTTATCATCAGGCGGAGTTGCAGTTCCTCAATCGCCATCAGTCTTCAAAGGCGCTCTATGCGCGCGTCAGCCAAATGCTGGCGCATAGCGAGTCCTCAACGTCCATTCCCAGCCAGATCGCAGTCCTGCGACAGGACCTGACATTGCCTGCTGCACGTGATCCGGCAACCCGGCTCCGAATTCTGACGATTCTCGGAATGCTCGAAACGAACTACGATGCCAGCATGGCGCGAAAGACTTGGGCAGAAGTGGAAACACTCGCGGTTCAGCAACATCACTTTCTGTTGGCCTCGCGTGCCGTTGGTGAACAAGGCATTGCTGCGTTCCTGCTCGGTGATATGAAGACTGCAAAGAAAGATGTGCTCAGGGCGTGGATGGTAGCGAAGTTCACCGATCCTGCCGCACATGTTCGATATGCCAGTATTTACGGTGCTGGACTGGTACAACTTCACAAGTACAAGCAGGCTCTTGGCGCGTTGAATCAGGCTATTCATGTCGCGCACAATACTCCGGGCGTTGCATATCCGACGATTGCCATTACGGCAAAGATTGAGGCCCTGAGCGGTCTTGGTGAAAATCAGCAAGCTCTCACACTTGCCTCAGCCGAAATGCAGAAGTTCACGGCCTACCATCTCGCCGGACACCTTTACGAGCTGTACCAGACACGGGCGACAGTGTACGAACACATGGGGCGGTGGGGCGAGGCTGTATCTGACCTTCAGCAATCAGCGCAGTACGCAAAGCATCTCACCTATTGGCGTGGATTAACCCAGGTGGATGGTTTGCTTGCCCAGGCATACCTACATGAAGGCGCGCTGCGACCCGCCCTGGTCGCCATCGACGAAGCCATTGACGCCAACAAGAAAATTCCGGACGAGTTGTATTTCGTTCCCAGGAACCTCGGCATCAAAGCCGAAATTATGGCCCGCCTTGGCAATGTAAAAGCGTCAAATGCTCTGTATGAGAAGAGCGACGACCTGCTCGACGCGCTTTTCAGCAGGGTGCCAACTCCGAATGTCGAGCGTCAACTGCTGAACGACCTGAGCATGGTCTATTCGGGATACTTCGTCTCGCTGTGCAATCAGGGCAGGATTGCCGATGCATTCCGTGTGATTGAGCGCGCACGCGGCAGAATCGAGGCGCAGAAACTCTCTCATCGCGAGGTCCTCGAGCCTCACAACCCTAGCCAGGCCGAACTTCGCCTGACCAAGTTGAATCTTGAATTATTGAATACCGCGAATTCCGCCGCCAGAGTCCACATTCTCCACGCGATCTATGGCACGGAGCAACAACTTGGCGATGCCACGCCGCTATACGACACGCCTCCTGAGCCAGTCACTCTCAGTCAACTGCAACATGACCTGCTAAGTTCACAACTCTTGGTCGAGTACGTTCTGGCTAAGCCGCGATCCTACGCCCTTGCCGTAACGCGGGAGTCCGCCCATCGCTACGCCCTTCCTGCAAGGTCGGCTCTCGATCCGGAGGCAACGAAGTACCGGTCTGAACTGATCAAACAAAAGGCCGACCCGGCGCTCGCGCAGTGGCTCTTTCACAACCTTCTTGGCGCAATTCCTGGATACAAACAGCATCCCGACCTGATTATCGTGCCGGATGGGAAGCTCCAACTGTTGCCGTTCGCCGCCCTGATGAACAAAGGTCAATACATCCTCGCATCGCATGTCGTAACGGTAGCTCCCTCTGGGACGGTCTTCAATATGATTCTCCATCGCGCCGGCGAACACCTGCACGATGATTTACCCTACCTCGGCGTGGCGGCCTGGATTTCCAAAGCACCCTCCACGTCACTGCTGACCATGGTTCACCGGACGATCTCGGGTCCTCCGCACGCCAAGCTGGTTGCCCTTCCTGCAAGCCGGTATGAGGTGGAAACCATCGCGGATGATCTCCCCAAGCCCAGCACCATCCTTCTTGGCTCCCACGCGACCCTTCCGGATTTCGAGCAGCTTCCGCTGGGCCAATACAACGTCATCGATCTTGCTCTTCACGGGTATGTCGATCCGGAATTCTCCGATCGTTCTGCTCTTGTCTTCGCGCCTGCGCGGATGCCGTTCAATGATGGATATTTACAGGTAATCGCAATCAAGCGCCTGCATCTCAATGCCAGCCTGGTCACGCTTTCCGCCTGCAATACGGGCGTGGGGCCGGTCGGAGAAGACGGAGTGAACAATATCGTCAACGCATTTATCGACGCCGGGGCGCAGAGCGTGGTGTCTACGCTGTGGGCGGTGGAAGACCAGGCAACCGCGCACTTCATGGCCGTCTTCTATCATCATCTCGCCCTCAACGAGGACAAGGCCGGGGCGTTACGACAGGCGCAACTCAACATGCTGCACTCCGGTGCGCCGCCCTACTTCTGGGCTGGCTTCGAACTCGACGGTGAACCAGGCAACAGCCTGTTTCATAAGCCGGAGACCGATACGCTATCTAAAGGTGGTAATCGGCGGGAGGCCCTGCAATGAAGTCTGAGGCGACCATGCAACTCTCGCTGAAAGATCGCCATGCCATTCTTGAAAACGTCCTCGTCGCCCTGCACAAACGCTTCTACGCGCCCGAAAAACTCAACCCAGACTGGCAAGCGGCGGTGGAGCGCCACAGGCCAGTGATTGAAACTGCTGCCTCCGCAGATACATTCGAAGCGGCGATGAGCAATCTGCTCTCAGAACTCCACACTTCGCATCTCGGCTTCTTCCATAAAGGCGCACGCCGAGCGTCGAGCCGTGCCGCGCTCAGTGCTACTTATCTGGCCGACGACACCCCGTATGGAAAACGCTGGATCTTTCAGGATGTCCATGCAGGAGGAGCCGCCGCTCTTGCTGGCATCCAGTCTGGAAATATCCTGCTAACCGTCAATGGGCGTGACATCGTACCGCCGGACCATCCGGTTTTCCCCATGGGAGAGCAGGCCATCGTCGAAATTGTTCACAACGATGACAAACAACGCACCGTAGCGCTCAATGTGGCACGCCCAAAAGGAAAGAAGCTGCTCTACATCGAGCCGACGCTCGTTGAAGCACGGCATCTCGAAGACAGCCTGGGCTATCTGAAGATTGCGATGTTCCCCGGCATGGTGGGTGTCGAAGTTGCGAACCAAATCTCATCGGCCATCGAAAAGCTGGGCCCTGTTAATCGGCTAATCATCGATCTTCGCGGAAACACCGGAGGCGGAATCGGAGCGCTTCGAGTGATGAGCCTCCTCACACCGGACAGGATTCCCGTGGGCTTCGCGCTCGACAAGCGGCATATGCCAGTAGACCTGGAAGCAAAGAAACTTGCCTATCCCCGGTTTTCCCGGATTCCATCTTCTACTCGCAATCTATGGCGCTTGGCATTGCGTTTCGCGCCCGCGATGCTGGCGAAGAAGCCCATCGTGCTCCAGACCGAAGGCCTGGGCGCCAAGCCATTCCACGGAAACATCGTTCTTCTCGTCAACCGCCATACAGCCAGCGCCGCTGAAATGATCGTGGCATTCGCCCGTGAGAATAATCTCGCAACCATCCTTGGCGAAAAGACCGCTGGCCGCCTGCTTTCGGCAAACTCGGTCAAAGTCGGCCATGGATTCCGTCTCGCTCTGCCGACAGGAGCCTATTACACGTGGATGGGTTCTATTCTCGAAGGCGCTGCCATCGAGCCAGATCGAGAAGTTAATTTCGACTGGAGCCAGCGACGGCTCGAAATCGACGACCAGCTTGAGTCTGCAATCGAATCTCTTCGCGGTCAGCGGAATGCCACCGTCCCCTGAGCACATCTTCGCCGGTACCCGATCTGCCAAACACCCCATCTTCTTTACATAGAACAACAAATGGGAACCGGAGATCCGCCACTCTCATCGAAATACCGGGCAGCAAGAGTATGATTACGCTGGATTTATTTCAGGCGCGGAAAGGAGACCCTGCATGCAAATTGTGACGGCGCACCGTCTGAAGCAATGGGCGGAAACTTTGCCGCTCGATGCTCAAGCAGACCTGCCCGAGCTAGTAAGATCTCTTATTCGAGCTTCTTGTCCTGATCTGGAGTACTATCGGTTCCCTGGCGGCAACGCTTCGCAGACACATGGGTGGGATGGTGTTACTGAACTGAAAAAGGGCGTTCTCTTCGTTCCGGAAGGACGCACAATCTGGGAATTTGGCGCTGGGGCAGATTATAAGAATAAGGCCAATGGCGATTACACGAAACGAACTGAGGAATTGACCGTCAAGGAGCGCAACAGGTTCAGCTTCATTTTTGTGACCCCCCGTATCTGGGATACCGGCCTTGAGGAGTGGATACAGCAGCACTCCGGCGACGGTTGGCAGAGCGTACATATCTATGATGCGAATGCGCTCGAACATTGGCTGGCGGACCAGCCAGCGGTAGCGGTTCCGCTGGGCAAGAAGCTCGGGATCCTGCCGCTGGCTGGCTTTCAAACGGTCCAGGACTTTTGGGATGAACACAGCTTGAATACCCAGCACCCGCTTAAAGAGGAGTTGTTGTTAGCAGGCCGGGCAGACAGAGCGAAGCGGCTGTGCGAAGGGCTCAGTGCGGGTCTTGGGGGATTAAGCAAATGGCAGGCAGATTCTGCGACCGAAGCGGCCCTATTTATCGCTGCTGCGATGAGGAAGGCTGATGACGAACTCTCTCGCTTTCTTCTTTCAAAAACCCTGTTTGTCGAATCCTTCGAATGTGCAAGACAGATGCCCCCCAGCGGCGGATTTAACCTTATTCTCCTACCGGAAGTACATCGCCTCGGAGCCGCTCTTGCGAGGACAAATCAGGTTGTACTTGCTCTTGGTGCCGATGGTCGGGCCTCCGAAGTGGAGTCGCTCGATCAAATGACCACCCTAGATTTTGCGGCAGGCCTGCGAGCGATGGGCATCGACGAGCACGAAGCGTTTCGCCTAGCGGGCATTTGCTGCCGGAGCGTGGTTGTCTTATCGCGACTCGACGCACGCGGAACGGTCGCCGAACCGGCTTGGAGCAAGAGTGCAGAGCTGGTGCCTCTCATCCTGTGCGGAGGGTGGGACGCGTCGAACGAGAATGACCGCACCGTTGTTGCCGAGCTCTGCCAGAAAACCTATGACGAAATTGATCTCGACGCTCGTAGCTTTGCAGCCATACCGGATGCTCCATTGGATCTTGAGGGCTCGGTCTGGACCGTCAGATCACCCAAAGATGCATTTACGCTGATGGGATCAATGATCGGGGACGCCCATCAACAAAGACTCCGTGATGCTTCCTTGGCTGTGTTTTCCGAGGTCGACCAGACACTTGATGTGCCGGATGAAGAGCAGCCCATCATCCCAACAAGGGGTGCGGACTTCGGCCATTCGGAGTGGCTCAGGCGCGGCTTGAGTACGACGCTACTTCTTATCTCGGGACTGCATGAAGCAGCCAGATTCAGAACGATTGGCGGAACGCCTGAGCAGTTTGTAGAGGGCGTGGTGGGCGGGTTGCGCGACTTAGCTGTGGACATAAGGGTCCTTGCCAGCTTGAAATCGGAATTCCCGAAGCTGATAGAGGCCGCTCCGTTCCCTTTGGCATCCGCCATCGAGCGGGTGCTCGGGGGCGATAGCGAGAACTGGGTGCCTGTAATTTTTCGAGGTAAAGAGGGCTCGCCGCTCTTCGGCCAGACTAGCCCGCACACATACATCCTCTGGGCGTTGGAGACGCTCGCGTGGAATCCAGAGTACCTCTTTAAGGCGGCGTCGATTCTCTTGACGCTTGCTCAGTTTGACCCCGGGGGGACCACCCAGAACCGGCCAATCAATAGCCTCCGTACGATCTTTTTGGCCTGGCTGCCGCAGACATATGCCTCGGTCGCGGAGCGAATCGCCGTTGTACGTCGGATTTGTCTCGCACGGCCGGAGGTTGGCTTCAAGTTAGCTCTTGAACTCCTCCCATCCGTACACGACGTCAGTCATGGCACTTCAAGACCCAGATTGCGGGATTTCGGTGACGCTGCGAAGACCCCGACCACACGAGGAGACGCGGCTTCTGCTTTCAAAGCTTATGCTGATCTCGCCATTGAGCTCGCCGATCGCCATCCGCAACGCCTCGCCGCCTTCGTGGACCACCTTGCAGAGCTGACCCCACAATCCCGCGAGCGAGCTATCAGGTCAATAAGATCAGCGGGTGCCGCGGCGAGTGCCGAGGACAAATACGAGCTGTGGACAAAACTGCGGCTATTTACGCAACGGCACAGAGGATTTCGAAATGCCGCGTGGGCTCTGCCTGAAGATGACCTGCACCCGCTCGAAGCCCTATGCCAGGAGATAGCACCGGACGACCCGCTACTTCGCGATCTCTGGCAGTTCAATGATCTGGTTCCGAAGCTGGAGAGCCGAACCGATGGCGACTATGTCGAAGAAGCAAACAAATCGCGGAGGGATGTAATTCGCCGCATTCTCGACGATCGGGGTATTCCGGCCGTAGTAGCTCTAGCGAAAGCAGCGAAAGAGCCTCATCTCGTCGGCTACGCACTTGCCGAGGCCGCCCCGGCCCAAGAGACGCTTGAGGCAGCATTTGGTATAGAGTTCATCGCGAACTCGGGGGTTGACGAAGACTTCTTTGTGGCGGCGTCGGGAGCCGCGCACTTTCGCTTCGGTGCTGCGTGGGATCGATGGATCGCCGACCTTGCGACCCACTTGGATGCGCGGCGCGCTACAAACCTCTTTCTGAGATGGCCGGACACTAAGGACACGTGGGATTTTGTGCAGACGCTAGGCCCTTCGATTGAGGAAGAGTACTGGAAGAGAAAGTATGCGCTGAACCAATCTTCTGATGAAGACTTGCTGTTTGCAATTGAGAAATACGACTCGGTCGGCAGGTTCAGCGCGAGCGTTGAATTGGTCGCCTATCAAGAAAAACGAATCCCCACGGAAGTCTGCGTCGGAGTTTTGCGTGGGCTCGTTGGAGAAATAAACGCCACAAAACTGAATAGCCAACACACCTTGTACTCCGTCCTTCATCTACTGCAAGCTCTCCAAGGGCGTAAGGACATAAGTATTGAGGATCTCGCATCGATCGAATACCAGTACCTCCCCCTTCTTGAGCATCTGGGAGAACCTGTCGCGTTGGGCCAGCTTCTTAAGAGTTCTCCTAAATTCTTCATTGAGGTGATTTGTGACGTCTTCTTTCCCGCCTCCGAGAAGGAGCGGAAAGACATCTCTGTCGAACGACGGGTTAAGGCGCGATTCGGTTACCAAATGCTCCAGTCGATGAAGTCATTACCCGGGTTCACAGAAGATGGCCAAGACGTAAACTTCCTGAGGAATTGGATCGCTGAAGCTAGAGATTTAGCAAAGAAGGAGGACCGTGAGGTCATTACTGACCAGCAAATCGGCCAGATGCTAGCTTATGCACCGACCGATGCGAAGGACAGCACCTGGCCTGCGAGACCAGTGAGGGATGTAATCGAGGAATGTGCTTCCGACGAAATCGAAAGGGGCATCAGCATTTCAAGATTCAATATGCGAGGCGTATTCCGCAAGGCTATGTATGAGGGCGGGGGAGAGGAAAGAGCATTCGCAGCACAGTATAGAACTTGGGCCGGGGCCTCCGCCTCATGGCCCAGGACTTGCGGGATGCTCCGCCGAATTGCAGAAGACTGGGAGCGGCGTGCGGAGCAGGCCGACACTCGCGCCGAGCTCGATCAGCGTCGCGATTCGTGAGGAATATGATCTCCGGGGCACAGCGGCTTCGTTCAAGTCAGCCGGTGTGGAGAGATTTTCCTCACGGTGGAATGTCAACGGTTGAGTCACGTATCCAAGCCTCTACCCTCACCGTTTACCGGATTTGAAGCGGGTAGTAATACGCCGCCTGGTTCTGCTCATGGGTCGTCGCAAGGAAGTAGGCACCCGCTTTCGCTCCCGCCAAGTTTAGCTCGACAGAAACGACTTCTTTACCGCCCTTAAGGACCGAAGTAGCTGTTCCCTCCGCTACGACTCCAGTCCCGCTCTGATTGCGCGTCACGGCCACCAGATATTGCCCGGTCTGGCTGAATCGAGGCAGGATGATGGTCAGCCGCACTCTTGCGGCAGGCAGCAAAACAGACTGCAATGGGGCTGGCTGCTGGCCGCGAACAGTCCCCACGTCCCACAAATTGACCGTTTTGGAAATGACCGCTGTTGTGGCAATCGCTGGTTGGCTGTGCCGCAT
>NZ_DATKQC010000189.1:0-10818 GCF_035532915.1 Edaphobacter sp. | reverse complement strand
AAGGGTCATTATGCCAGCAGTCTTAGAGGAAGAAGAGTTAGTACAACCCGAGGCAGCGCTGGTCGAGATGGCGACGCCGTTCGATAACGAGCCTCTTCCTGAGCCTAAAGTCTTCAATCCATGGATCATTGCGCTGGTGGTCACCATCGGCACGTTTATGGAGGTGCTGGACACCTCGATTGCAAACGTCGCGCTGCCACATATCGCGGGCAGCCTTTCGGCGTCGCAGGACGAGGGCGCATGGGTGCTGACCAGCTATCTGGTCGCGAATGCGATTGTTCTGCCCATCAGCGGCTGGATCTCGTCGGTCTTTGGCCGCAAGAATTTTTATCTTGTCTCTGTCTTCTTCTTCACCGTCTTCTCGGGACTCTGCGGAATGGCCCCTACGCTCGGAGTGCTGATCCTGTTTCGCGTCGCGCAGGGGCTGGCGGGCGGCGGATTGCAGCCGTCGGTACAGGCGATTCTCGCGGACACGTTTTCGGTGCAGAAGCGTGGCATGGCAATGGCGCTGTATACGGTCGCGATCCTGGTTGCGCCGGTGCTGGGGCCGACGCTCGGCGGATGGATCACCGATAACTACTCATGGCGCTGGATCTTCTACATCAATATCCCGGTGGGAATTGTCTGTGTCATTCTTACCCGCATCGTGCTCGAAGATCCTCCGCATATGAAGGAGCTGAAGGCGAAGGCGGGGAAGCTTTCGGTCGACTGGGGAGGGCTGGGCTTTATCTCGATTGGGCTGGCTACGCTTGAGATCGTGCTGGATAAGGGGCAGGAGCTTGACTGGTTTGGCTCACCCTTTATCGTCTTCTTCGCCAGCGTCTCACTGATAGCGCTGGTCAGCGCCGTGGTGTGGGAGCTTCGGCGCAAGAACCCGATCGTCAACCTGCGGCTGCTCAAGGAGCGGAACTTTCTGTTCTGCTGCCTTATCATCCTTGGGCTCTACGCGATTTTGTATGCGACCACCTATCTGATTCCCGTGTATCTGCAGCAACTGATGGGTTATACGGCGACTTCCGCGGGGATTGTGCTTTCTCCGGCGGGAATCTTCACCATGATCGAGGTGCCGTTTGTCGGATTCATGCTCACCAAGGGCTACGATCCGCGCAAGATGGTCTTTTCGGGGATGCTGCTGATCGCCTCTTCGCTGTGGTGGATGGGCACGCTCAACCTCGATATCACCGAGTGGAACATGATCCTTCCGCGCATCGTGCAGGTGATGGGGCTTGGCTTGATTACCGTTCCGGTCAGCACGATGGTCTTTCGGTTTATCCCGAAGACGGAGAGCTCACAGGCGGCGGGGCTTTATGCGCTGGTGCGAAACGAGGGCGGAAGTCTCGGCATCGCGCTGGTCAGTACTATGCTGCAACGCCGGACGCAGGTGTTTCAACAGGTGCTTGGCCAGCATATTACCGCCTCCAGCGGAGCGGTGCAGCAGGCGGTGGGGCAGATGGCTGCAGGTCCTGGCAACGCGGCGGACAATCACTACTTCGCGCTGGCGCAGCTCTATGCGGGGATGCAGAGGCAGGCTTCGCTGCTCGCGTATATGGACCAGTTCAAGATGCTCTGCATCCTGATGGTCTGCATGATGCCGCTGGTGTTCTTCCTGAAGCGGCCGCCTGCACAGAAACATATCGAGCTGGACGCGCACTAGCTCACGACGTCTGACAGGCTGTCCCGCTGGGTAGGGGTCAGACGGTTGCGGTGGCGAACGTCTAATATGGACTTCGATGACTGAGTTTGTAATCAAGCTGGCGGATGAACGGGGCCGGGTGCAGGAGCAGACCCATGCGGCGGCGACGGCGGAAGAGCTGCGGGCGCGGTTTACGCAGGCGGGGTATTACGTCTACTCGGTGAAGGCGCGGGGCGCGCTGGGGGGATCGAGCAAGAAAAAGGTCAAACTGGAGACGTTTCTAATCTTCAACCAGCAATTTTTGACGCTGATTCGCGCCGGATTGCCGATTCTGGGGTCGATGGAGCTGCTGGCACGGCGGCAAAAAGAGGCGAGCTTCAGGGCTCAGCTGGAGGACGTCGCCGCGCGGGTGAAGACAGGCGAGTCGATCTCGCAGGCGTTCGAGGCGCAGGGCGGCTTTCCCCTCGTCTATACGACGACGCTGCTGGCGGGCGAGCGGTCGGGAAACCTCGAAGAGGTCTTGCAGCGCTATCTGGACTTTCAGCGGGTTTCGCTGACGTTCCGCAAGAAGCTGAAGGCCAGCCTTATCTACCCGGCGCTTCTGGTGGTGATGGTGGTGGGGCTGCTTATCTTTCTGATTACGTTCGTCGTGCCGCGGTTTGCGCAGCTTTATGACCAGCTGGGGACGCACCTGCCCTGGCTGACGCTGATGATGCTGCAGATGGGCCAGTATGCGCAGCACTATGGCATCTATGCGGCGATTGTCGTCGCGGTGGTGGTCTTTGCGGTATCGCGGTGGATCAAGACCGACTCCGGTGCGATGGCGGTAGACCGGATTCGGATAAGCCTGCCCATCTTCGGCAATGTCTGGCTGAAGTATCAGGTAGGGCTGTTCAGCCGGACGCTTTCGACGCTGCTGACAGGCGGTCTGCCACTGGTGCCGAGTCTGGAGACGGCGGCGCGCTCGATCGATTCGAGGCAGATTGCCAATGCGGTTTACCGGTCGGTGGAGACGGTGCGCGAGGGCAGGGGGCTGTCGGCCAGCTTGCAGTCGACCAAGGTTTTTCCGGAGCTGGCGATTGAGATGATTGAGGTGGGCGAGTCCACTGGCGCGCTGCCGCAGATGTTGAACTCGGTGGCCGAGTTTTTTGAAGAAGATGTGCAGGCCAACCTGACGGCGGCCATGAGCCTGATCGAACCGGCGATTCTGATCGTGATGGGCATCGTGGTGACCGGCATTTTGATTGCGCTTTATCTCCCGATCTTCAACCTCACCGGTGGCGGAGTGAGTCACTAGGGCTTAATGACCATGGTATGATGACCATGGTGAGGTGCCGCAATGAAGACGATGGCAGCTGGAACGTTCAAGGCGAAGTGTCTCGCCGTGATGGACGAGGTACAGAAGAAGCGGGAGACGGTCGTCATCACCAAGAAGGGCAAGCCGGTGGCTCAACTTGTGCCGATGGCGACTGAGGCGGACCCGATCTTTGGTTTTCTGCTGGGCAAGGGCAGGATTGTGGGAGACATTATCTCTCCCATTGTTCCTCTCGAAGACTACGAGGCCTTGAAGTGATCCTACTGGACACGCACGTTGCGATATGGCTTGCCGTGGAACCGTCGAAGATATCGAAGCGGGCGACGGATGCCATCTCAGAGGCCCGACGCACAGGCGGAGGACTTGGAATTGCCGACGTCACTTTGTGGGAAGTGGCGATGTTGATCGATCAGGGGCGGATCGATGTGACGATTCCGATGGAGTCTTTCCTGAAGGAGATTGAGGCGAACTTTATCGTCTTTCCAGTGACATCGAGGATTGCTTCACGGTCGATGCGGTTTGCGGCTGCTTACTCAAAGGACCCAATAGACAGGCTCATTGGAGCGACAGCGGTGATAGAGAATTTTTCGCTGATTACGCGAGACGAGAAGATTCGCGCAAGCTCCGAAGTGACGACGGTCTGGTAGAAGTGGCTGTCTTTGTTAGACGGCAGCGGCTTGGCTTCGGCGGCAGGCGAGCGCGAACATGAGCCGCGAGAAGCCGCTGAAGATCATGCTGATGCCGACCAGCGTGCCGATGGCCCAGATCGTGCTGAAAGGCCACGTCCTCCAGATCATGACGGCCAGAACGATGGTGACGACACCTTCGAGGATCATCCAGAAGCGGCCGTTGCGGGTGAGCCTGAAGGCGAGGACGAACTCGAAGATTCCTTCGACCAGCAGATAGATGGCCAGCAGCAGCGTTAGCGAGAGCAGCCCGGCGAGCGGATGCAGGATCAGGTAGCCGCCTGCAAACAGGTAGACGAGGCCAACCAGTGCCTCCCACAGCACGGCCCCGGCGGTGTGCGACTTCCAGGCAAAGGCGAAGTGCGCGATGGCGCTGAAGATCAGCAGCCAGCCGATGTACAGGGTGACGCCCAGGCCCATAATAGGCGGCAGGAGGATGGCAATGAGTCCGGCCACAATCAGGAAGATGCTGAGGGCAATGGACCAGCCGAGGGCTTTGTGGGGTATCGAGGAACAGGCGGTGGTTGCATCGTTCATGGATCGTCTCCAGAGGCTGCCGAGCGCTGTCAGATATCAGGCCCCGAGGATACCACGGGAGGCTACCTTCCTTGATAATGGGGCGAAGGTCCAAATTTCCGGTTTCAAGGCTGCTTCGCAGTGACGGATGGGGTGGAAGGGAGTCTTACAGCTATGGCAAATGCACCTTTGGCGATCCCAATCAATGAATTGGGCGTGGACGAGACCGAGCGCGCGCAGGGATTGGCGCGGCGCTACCATGCGGAGTTTGTCGACCTGAAGAACTTCAAGATCCAGCATGAGCTGTTCAAGACCGTCCCGGTGGACATGATGTTCCGCTACAACTTCGTCCCGCTGGAGCAGAGGGATGGCCGGCTGGCGATTGCGGTCTCGGACCCCTCGAAGCTGATGGTGCTGGACGAGATCTCGGGGCTGCTGGGCACGCGGCTGGTTACGCGGGTGGCGACGCTCTCGCAGATTACCGATCTGCTGAAGAAGATGGAGCAGTCGCAGCGCGTGCTCGATGAGGCGAGCGAGGGGTTGGCCTTCGATGTGCTTTCGAGCGAGGACAATGCCGACGAGAATATCTCCATCGAGCGGCTGACCAGCGAGGACGATATCTCGCCGATCATCCGGCTGGTGGATACGACCATCTTTACCGCGCTGGAGCGGCGTGCTTCGGACATTCACCTGGAGACGTTCGACGATTGTCTGCTGGTGAAGTACCGCATCGACGGCGTGTTGCAGCAGGCCATGGCGCCGATTGCAAGGGAGCATCATCAGACGATTCTTTCGCGCATCAAGGTCATGAGCGAACTGGATATCGCCGAGCGGCGCGTGCCGCAGGACGGTCGTTTTCGCGTTCGCTACAAGGGCAGGCTGATCGACTTTCGCGTCTCGATTATGCCCACGGTGCACGGCGAAAACGCTGTGCTGCGCGTCCTCGACAAAGAGTCGATGAGCGAGAAGTTCAAGAAGCTCTCGCTCGATGTGGTCGGGTTTGCGGACAGGGATCTGGAACGGTTTCGGCGCTACATCAAGGAGCCGTACGGCATGGTGCTGGTCACCGGGCCTACCGGTTCGGGTAAGACGACGACGCTCTACGCCGCGCTGAACGAGATCAAGAGCGAGGAAGACAAGATCATCACCATTGAAGATCCGGTGGAGTACCAGATCCGCGGCATCACGCAGATTCCGGTGAACGAGAAGAAGGGGCTGACCTTTGCCCGAGGGTTGCGGTCGATCCTGCGCCACGACCCGGACAAGATTCTGGTCGGCGAGATCCGCGACGCGGAGACGGCGCAGATCGCGATCAACTCGGCGTTGACCGGGCATCTTGTGTTTACTACCGTCCACGCGAATAACGTCGTCGATGTGCTGGGGCGCTTTTTGAATATGGGCGTCGAGCCATATAACTTCGTCTCCGCGCTGAACTGTATTCTGGCGCAGCGGCTGGTGCGGCAGGTCTGCGATTTCTGCGCGCGCAATGTGCAGTACAGCGATGCGGAGTTGATCGCGAGCGGACTGGAGCTGGAGGAGTGGCGCGGGTTCAACTTCCGCGAGGGAACCGGATGTATCGAGTGCGGAGGCACTGGGTTTCGTGGCCGGTCGGCGATTCACGAGCTGCTGGAGCTGGATGACGAGATTCGCGAGATGCTGCTGGCGAAGAAGCCGGGCAGCGAGATTCGCAAGAAGGCGAAAGAGAAGGGAATGGCATTTCTGCGCGACTCGGCTTTGGAACGGGTTCGCGCCGGAATCACGACGCTGCGGGAGATCAACAAGGTTACGTTTATCGAGGCGGGAAGATAAGGTTCAAGGCTGGTTTAGATAGTTGTGGGGTTGGGAAGGTAAGCTAGGACGGCATGGAATTTTTACCGACAAGTTTAGGGACGCGGCCTCGGCTGGCGGTTGAGGTAAGGGCTGAGGGCGTCGTCGCTGCTCGCGCTGAGGACGCGGCTGCGCTGCTGACTGCAGTGGCGCGAGCGGATGTGGCTGCCGGTGCGGTGGTTCCGAGCTTCAAGCCCGGCAATATCGCAGACCGCCAAGGCGTGACGGCGGCGGTTCGCAAGGTTCTCGATGAGATTGCAGGGAAGGGCTCGGAGCGGAGCGTTGGCCGGGATGTGACGGTCGTGGTTCCGGATGCGGCGGTGCGTGTTCTGCTGCTGGACTTTGACCAATTGCCGTCGAAGGTTGCGGAGGCTTTACCGGTGGTTCGCTTTCGCCTGAAGAAGCTGTTGCCGTTCGATGCGGATAGCGCAGCGGTGAGCTATCAGGTGATGGCGAGCGAGCGCGGTGGCGTGCGCGTTCTGGCTGTAGCGATGCCGAAGGATGTGCTGGACGAATATGAGGGCGTTGTGACTGCGGCGGGATATCAGCCCGGCGCGGTGCTGCCCAGTACGCTGGCTGCGCTGTCGGGGCTCGATAGCACGGACGCTCCTGTATTGATAGTGAATGCGGAACCGGGTGAGGTGACGACCGCGATTGTGAAGGGTGGAATCCTGCTGCTGCACCGGGCGCTGGATTTGACTGCGAATGCGGAGGCCGCTGTGTCGGTGGCAACGTCTGTCGAAGGGGAGCAGGGCGCATGGGAAGCACCTCTGTCGGCTGATCCGGCGGGCTACGACCGGTTCGAGGCGGAGGCTGCCATGCAGACCGCAGTGATCGAGAAGGCCGAGATGCGCGATTGGGTGGCGACTGCGATTGCGCAGGCAACTGCCAGCGAGATAACGCAGACGGTGAGCGTTGCCGCCGCTTATTTCGAGGACACGCTGCATACTGCTCCGGAGAGTCTGCTGGTAGCTGGAACGATAGGCGCCCACGGGATTGCTGCAATGATGGAAGCGAATGGATTGGAAGGTTTGCGCGTGCAGGAGATGGTGGAGACGACCATGCTGGAGGCGGGAGCGGTGTCGGCCAGCGTGCCGCGCGGCTGGCTGGCCGGCGTGCGGGGAGCGTTGAAGAACTGATGCGGACCTCAGTCAATCTGGCAACACGTCCTTTCGTTGAACTGCGCCCGCTGTTTGCGCGGCTGCGGCTGGCGGTGGTGGCGCTCGCGGTGCTGGTGGTGGGGCTTGGTTTCTGGCTGCAGGCGCTGAACGGTCGCGCGAAGATAGCGCAGACGCAGATGGATTCGCTGAAGGCGAAGACGCTGCAGTTTCAGCAGGAGCGGCAGGCGAACGAGGCGAGGATGCGCCAGCCGCAGAACATGGCGGTACTCGAGCGGTCGCAGTTTCTCAATGACCTGTTCGAGCGCAAGAGCTTTAGCTGGACCGCGGTCATGATGGACCTTGAAAGAGTGCTGCCGATGGGGGTGCAGGTCACCAGCATCGAGCCGGTGATTACCAAGGAGGGCGACGTCAACATTCGGCTACGGGTGAGCGGCGACCGTGAGCGTGCAGTACAACTGGTGAGAAATCTGGAGACGTCGCAACGGTTTGTCGCTCCACGGCTGGTCAGCGAGGCTGCGCAGAAGGAGCTGCAAAACAACCGGAATCCGATGCAGGCGACGATGCCGGGAGTGGTCGAGTTTGATATTTTGAGCGGCTACAATCCGCTGCCTGCTGCGGTGAAGGACAAGGCCGTGGCTAAAGCAGACGGCACTGGAGGCGGGCGATGACGGTGATGACCCGCAATATGCTGCCTCCGAATCTGACGGAGCGGACGCGCGCTTTGTTGACGCGCTTGAATATCTACTACGCGGGCATCGCGGTGCTGGCGCTGGTGAATCTCTATCTGCTGATTCACATTGGCTTTGCCTGGCAGGCGGCAACCGGCCAGAACGACACCGCGGTGGAGCAGCAGACGATTGCGATGAAGACGGCGGAGATTGCGAAGAAGCCGCTCGAAGGGCTGGACGCGAAGCTGGCCCAGGCGACGACGGACGCGAATGCGTTCTATCGGCAGCGGCTGCCGTTCGCCGACTCCGAAGTAGTGGGCGAGCTTGGTGTTCTGGCGAAGAAGCAGGGAGTGAAGCTCAACCAGGGAGCGTATTCGTCGGCGCCGGTGATGACGGGTAGCGCTGGTGCGTTGACGGAGCTGCGCATGGATTACAGCCTGAGCGGCGACTACAGGCCGCTGATGCTGTTTATCAACAGCCTGGAGCGCGACAAGATGTTCTTTCTGATTCGCGGGGTATCGCTGACCGGGGAACAGAGCGGAACGGTCGGCTTGCGATTGAAGATGGTGACGTACCTGCGTCCCCCGGTGGGAGCGGAGGATGCGGAGAAGAATGTGGTCGCGCCCTCGGGCGATGCGGCGGTGGGCGGCTCGTCCACTGGTGGAGGTGCATCGCGATGAAGATGGGAGCGGAGGACAAGAAGAAACTCAGGATTTTGGTGGGTGTCGGTGTACTGGCGCTGGGCGCGGTTGTTTATATGTACACCGAGCTTTCTACGCCGGATGCTGCTCCGCCTGTGGCTACGACTGCGACGGTTCCGGTGGCGAGGAGAGTGCCGTCGAAGGCAGGCGTGGCGAAGAATGTAGGCACTGCGGCGACGCATCTGGACCCGACACTGCACATGAAGGCGATGCTGGTGACGGAATCACTGGTCTATTCGGGGAGCGGGCGAAATATCTTCTCCGCCAACTCGGCTCCTGCGGTCATCATTCCCAGAGCGATTGCCTCGGCGCGTCCCAAGGGGCCAATTGTTCCGGTAGCGCCGCTGGGCCCTCCTCCGCCACCGCCGATCGACCTGAAGTTCTTTGGAACGGCGACCTCGGGTCAGGGTGTGCGGCGAGCGTTCCTGCTTCATGGCGAGGACGTCTTTCTGGCTTCGCCGGGAGATATTGTGCAGCGGCGGTATAAGGTGGGAGCGATCTCGGCGAACTCCATCGTCGTGGAAGACCTTACCGATAACAATACCCAGACGCTGCCGCTGATTATTCATTGAGGCGCAAAGAGCAGGCAATGCTTAACCCCGATCTACACCGATTGCACCGATCAGCGACTCGCGAGAGCGAGCAGGGCTTTCTGCTGCTGGGGATGGTTGTCGTGATCTTCCTGATTCTGCTGGTGCTGGCAGTTGCGGCACCTCGGGCAGCGCATGAGATGCGGCGGGAGCGGGAGGTGGAGACGGTGCATCGCGGCAACGCCTATGTGCGCGCCATCGAGGTGTATTACCTGAAGATGGGCAACTATCCCACTTCGATCGACCAGTTGGAGAAGACCAACAATATGCGCTTTCTGCGCAAGCGCTACCTCGACCCGATGACCGGCAAGGACGACTGGCGGGTGATCCATCTGGGCGAGGCCAAGACCACGGTGAAGGGCTTCTTCGGCAAGCCGCTGGGCGGGATCGAGAGCACCAGCCTTGGAGGTTCGCCTGGGGGGGCGGGCTCGACGGGTTCGGCATTTGGTTCGTCTGGATCGTCATCGACATCAGGCGGGCTGACTTCCTCCTTTGGGTCATCATCGGGCTCAGGCTCGGGCGGTCTGACTTCTTCCTTTGGGTCGAGTTCGTCCGGAGCGGGTTCAACAGGCTCGTCGAGCCCGACTGGAACTTCCTCCGGTTCGTCAGGGTCGAGCGGGATCGGCGGCGATTCCGGCATTGGCTCTGCGGCGACTGCCGGGCCGATCGTTGGAGTTGGGCTGACGAAGACTGGAAACTCGATCATGACGCTCAACGAGCAGACGACCTATGACACCTGGGAGTTTCTGTACGATCCACGGATCGAGCAGTTGAAGGCCAAGGTGAACCTGTTCGGCGGCGGGATGACGGCGACGGATGCGAGCGATTTAGGATCGAACTCCGATTCGAAGTCCAGCTTCGGCAGCTCGAATTCGAACTCCGGGACAAGCACGGGAACGGGGAGCCAGCCTTCGAGCGGAGGCTTCGGCAGCAGCAGCTTCGGGAGTGGCTTTGGGAGCGGTAGCAGTTCGAGCCCTGGTTCGAGTCCCAGTCCGACGACGAATACTCCTCAGTAGCGGTTCATGGGTTGAGTGCGCTGGGGCGGAGTTTGCCGATGCGACCGTTGGGGCCGACGACGAAGGGGAGTGAGAGGGCGTTCCAGTTCTTGTCGGCGTCGGGTGCGTCTTCTTTTGTGGGCTTGAGGGCTGTCCAGTTGCGGCCGTCGTCGCGGGAGACGTCGGTGCCGTTGGGGCCTACCGTGATCCAGAGTTTTTGTTGGGAGTCGTAGGCTACGGAGGAGCGGTAGCCGTGGGACGGGGTGGTGGAGGGGTGCCAGTGTTGGCCGCCGTCTTTGCTCCATGCTGCAGTTCCTTTCGCTTGATTGGGGTCTGCGTAGTTGCCGCCGACAGCTACTAGGTGTCCGAAGCTCGTGAGGGATTGTTGCGCTGCAGCAAACGAAAACGCGCCGGAGGTGCTCCCCTTAGCCAAAGGTATTGCTGATTTAAAGCTTATATAGCTGCGATCCTTCCATGCAGCTAACGAGAGCTTCGCGCCCAACTCGCCGCCACCGACAAAGAGGATTCCAGCTTGAGGTGAACCCATCAGTACGGAATTGCTTGCTGCGAATAGTTCCTCTCCCGGGTATGCAGATAAATCGAAGTGGAATGTGTGCATCGAAGACTCCTCTCCGATGCGTTGCCACACGTTCAGGCCCGGGTCTTCCGATCCATAAATCTCGAAGCGACTGGCAACCGGGTCTCCGATCAGCAGGCCAGAGCCTTTACTCGTGACAAGTGCGTCCCAGAAGCCGTCCTTGTCTGG
>NZ_DATKQC010000188.1:0-5107 GCF_035532915.1 Edaphobacter sp. | reverse complement strand
TGCCCGCGCAAGCCAACAATCCCCGCTGGGATAGTCGTTCCCATGTGTCCTCGTATCCGAAAGCTTCAAGAACCTTCGTTTTACAAGGATCTGCAGCGGACGACTATCCCTTTTCTACCTCATACAACTGCACAAGAGCCGAGAAATGAGTAGCTACCACCCGGAGGGAGCGACCTGGAGAAAGTGGGATCTCCATGTCCATACGCCGTCCTCGATCGTTCAAAGCTATGGTGGTGATACAGACGACGCTTGGGAAGCGTTCATTTCGGATCTCGAAAAGTTGCCGCCAGACTTTAAGGTTATTGGCATCAACGACTACATCTTTGTCGATGGCTACGAACGAGTTCTGAAAGCCAAGAAGGACGGCCGGATGAAAAATATTGATCTGATTTTGCCTGTCGTCGAACTGCGTCTTGACAAATTCGCGGGCGTAGTGAGGAAGGATCAAGATGGCTCCTATTCCAAGTCAGATTGGAACCGGATCAACCTGCATATCATCTTCGATCAGATCCCTCCGGAAGTTATCCGCCAACAGTTCTTAAGCGCTCTGGCACCACGCTATCAACTAATCCCCGAGCTACATGGATTCAAGAATACATGGCAAGCTGTCATAACTCATGACAGTCTCACCGAGTTGGGGCAGAAGATCATTGATGCAGCACCTGTGGACAAGAGGGCAGGTTACGCCAGTCCACTACAGGAGGGTTTTAACAGCCTGTGTGTGAGTCTTGAATCCGTACAAAAGGCCTTGGAGAGCCATTACCTTAAGGATCGATTCCTTCTCGCCGTCGGCAAGACCGAATGGGAGAACATGAAGTGGGACGATCAATCGATTGCGGAGAAACGCAATGTCATCAATTGCGTCGATCTCGTTTTCACTGCATCAGAGAATCCAGAAGCTTATGACAAAGCTCCCAAGAAGTTGAGCGATGCGAACGTCCTGGACAGATTGCTCGATTGTTCCGATGCGCATGCACTCAGCGGAGCAGAGAGCAAAGATCGAATCGGTCAATGTTTTACGTGGGTGAAGGCCGACCCGACTTTTCAGGGCTTGCTCCAAGCGGTCACCGAGTTTGACCAGCGGGTATTTGTCGGCGATATGCCGCGGAAGCAGTTATTAGTGGTGGGAAATAGAACTAAATACGCGTCGACAATAACTGTCCGAAAGAAGGCCGGGTCCACGTTGGTGGATAGCTGGTTCGATGTTGAAGTGCCTCTGAATCACGACCTTGTGGCCATCATTGGCAACAAGGGTAGCGGGAAGAGTGCGTTGGCTGATGTTATCGCACTCATTGGCGATACCAAGAACCATGAGAGCTTCTCTTTTCTCAATGATGAACGGTTTCGTGATCCGAGAAACAAATTGGCGGCGCATTTCATCGGAACTCTGCGCTGGCACGATGGAACCGACGCACAGAAGGAATTGCACGAGAGTCCCGAGCCATCCAGCGTTGAGCGAGTCAAGTATCTGCCGCAGAGCTATTTGGAAACACTATGCAATGAGTTGGCTGGTAGCGGTTCATCGACTTTCGATGGCGAGTTGAGGAAGATCATCTATACACACGTCCCAGAGGAGCAGCGCATCGGTTTCCCGTCGCTCGATGAATTGCTCGACTTCAAAATTTCGGAACTGGAGACAGAGCGCAAGCAGCTTACCGACGATCTCTCCAAAGGCAACGCGGAACTTGCCGGCGTTGAACACAAGCTATCCCCGGCGTTTCGGCAGTCGTTAGAACAGCAACTCGATGCCAAAAAAAAGGAATTGGCAGCCTTGGAGGGCGCGATGCCAGCGCCTGTGGACGATCCATTGGAATCGGACGCGGCAAAGCAGGAGACTGCCGCGGCGACCGCGAAGCTCGCAGAACTCGAAGCAACCTTGAATACTGTTCGCACCGAGGAACAGCAAGCGCGACAGAAAAAGGCCGACGCCGTAAAGGGCGTAGCCCATGCCACGCGAATTCTCCAAGCGATCAAGAACCACCAGAAGGCCAACGAACAGTTTATCGTTGAACTGGATGGCATGCTTGCGGAAGTGCATCCGATCCTAAAAGCGAGGGAGGTCGTTTCGTTCAAGATCAATACCGCCGAGATCGAGAAGCTGGGTGTTGCCTTCAAGAAGGAGTCCGACGCGCAGGATGTGCTTCTTTCCGGCAGCGGGGATGCGAACCTACCGCGGCGTCGCGAAGTGGCTGACGTTGCTATCAAGGCGATTAAAAGTCAGCTTGGAGAGAAGCAGCGTCTATTTCTGGTCTACAGAGAGCAACTGACACAATGGGAGCGCGCCAAGATCGAATTACAGGGCGACAAGGACAAGCGCAGTAGCATCGCCTGGTATGCCGCTGAACTAGAAGCACTAAACGACTTGCCAGCGAAGCGCGAGCAACTGAAGGCTGCCAGGATCACGATCGTTCGTCACCTACATGAGCAGATAGGCAAAGTTGTTGCTGAGTATCGGACGCTGTATCAGCCAGTGCAGGGATTCGTTCAGTCGACGACAAAAATGGAGATGCCGCTGCCGCTCGATTTCGATGTGCGGATCGCAGAAGAAGGTTTTCAGGAAATGTTCTTGGGACGCATCAATCGACAGACTCGCGGCAGCTTCTCGGGAATCGACGAAAGTAACCTGCAAATTCGAGGCGTACTGAAAGAGACCGACTTCATGAATGCGGATGCGGTTGTCGCATTCGTCGAGAAGGTCGATGACATGCTGCATTTCGATCGCCGTGCCGCAGCCGTAAATGCCGTGGAACTCTCAGTCGTAAATCAATTACGCATGGGAAACCGGCCAGAGGAGCTCTACGACTTCCTGTTCGGACTTGAATATTTGAAGCCGCAGTATTCACTGACCTACGACAAGCAGGAAATCAGCCAGCTCTCTCCGGGGGAGCGTGGCCTGCTGTTGTTGGTGTTCTATCTGCTCGTGGACAAGGACGATATCCCTCTGGTCATTGATCAACCGGAGGAGAATCTGGACAACCAGACTATCTACAAAATTCTGGTTAGGTGCATCAAGACGGCCAAGCAGCGCCGGCAGGTCATCATGGTGACACACAACCCGAACCTCGCAGTGGTATGCGATGCCGAGCAGATCATTTGCGCTACATGCGATAAGGCGAACAAGCGCTTCACGTACCTAAGCGGCTCCATCGAGTCACCGGAGATCAAGGCTCGTGTCATCGAGATTCTTGAAGGTACGGAGCCAGCGTTCGTGAATCGGAAGAAGAAGTATGGCTTTGAGCTTCTTCGCGAGCGACGCACATGGCTTGCGATGCGTGCGCTTCCAGACTGCCTTCTGGTGGTTGCCGCGGATTGCAGATGATTGAAATGAGAGATCTACAGAAGGAGAATTTTGATGACTGGATCTAACTGCCAATTTGAGGAGGGTGATCGCATTGATCACAAGCTCTTCGGGTTCGGAACCGTCGCTGGCGCACCCGTAGCTATGGTTGGCCCAAATGCCGAGAACATCAGTGGCATTCGCGACGCAGGCTGGAGTATCCGGTTAAATGGGATGACCCAAAGCGCACCCCAGGAGCAGTCACGCATCATGCGCTACGCAAAGTGTCGACGTCAGACTCTCGGCCCTTCGCCCACTGGGATCGACAGTGGCAACCTTTGCTTCAGTCTTGGTTGGCAGCTCGACGAGAAGTTGAGCAGGTTTCCTCATACTTCCGACCCGTGCCCGAGCCGGAAGCTTTGGCACGAGTTCAGGAGGTTGAGCGAAGAGCATTCGAAGCAACGCAGCGCTTTTGGGAAGAGGAGCGAGCAGGGAACCATCCATAGAACTGGTCCCCGTCTCAGCGCAGGACGCAGACTCAGTGGATCTTGAATTTGGCTGACGTCGAGAGAGTAATCCGATATCCTGAAGGCTGATTGATGATGATGTCGAAAACGTTGCTCCCTCACGAATCGCTCCAACTCCCGCGCCAGCAAAAGATGTGCGGTTCCGACGGTAAAAGCGACGGTAAAGACCTATGTCGATCAACGCCAATCCCTTTAACCATGCGGGTTTAGGCGACCTGTTGATGATCGAGTGGGAGTATCGTCGCGAATCAGCGTAAAGCGGCGCAGCCGCCGGACGCGAACAGCGTGGGGATCTTGGCGTCGTGAGCCGGCGCTGGGCGGCTGCGTGCCGCCAGCCGCAGTTAGCCTAAGCTTGCTTCGCCTTCAATTCAATCCCTTCGATCACTTCGATCACCGCCTGATCGACCCGTTCCAGCCAGACGAAACGCACCTGCTCGCGCACCGGTTCGGGAATGTCGTCGAGGTCACGCCGGTTGCGTGCCGGCAGCATCACGGTGCGGATGCCGGCGCGGGCTGCGGCGATCACTTTCTCCTTGATGCCGCCCACCGGTAACACCAGACCGCGCAGGCTGATCTCGCCGGTCATGGCGGTATCGCTGTGTACGGTCTTGTCGGTCAGCAGGGAGGTCAGGGCAATGAACATCGCCACGCCGGCGCTGGGGCCGTCCTTGGGAATGGCGCCGGCCGGGACGTGAACGTGAATGTCGGATTTTCCGAAGTCCACGTCGTCGGCAATACCGAGCTCATGCGCGCGCGATTTAACCAGCGTCAACGCCGCCTGCGCGCTCTCCTTCATGACGTCGCCGAGCTGGCCGGTGAGCACCAGCCGGCCGCTGCCGGCGACGCGGCTAGCCTCGATGAACAGGATGTCGCCGCCTACCGGCGTCCACGCCAGTCCGGTGGCCACGCCCGGCAGGCTGGTGCGTAGTGCCAGGTCGCTCTCGTATTTGATCGAGCCGAGGATGGCAGTGAGTTCCTTCTCGTCGACCACGACCGTGTCGGCGCTGCCCTCGGTCACGCGCATGGCGACGTTGCGGTACACCGCGCCGATCTCGCGCTCCAGGTTACGGACACCGGCCTCGCGGGTGTAGCCGTGGATCAGCGCGGCCAGCGCATCGTCCTCGATGCTGCATTGTTCGGCTTTGAGGCCGTTGGCCTCACGCTGTCGCGGCAGCAGGTAACGGCGCGCGATTTCGCTTTTTTCCTGCTCGGTGTAGCTGCTGAGCTGGATCACTTCCATGCGGTCCAGCAGCGGGCCGGGGATGGTCTCCAGCACGTTGGCGGTGGCGATGAACATCACCTG
>NZ_DATKQC010000187.1:0-4571 GCF_035532915.1 Edaphobacter sp. | reverse complement strand
AGGTGATACGGTTTGCCGACTACACCGGCGACAGCTACAAGCTGAGCAAAGCGGCGGCGGAGACCAATGCGAAGTACATGCTGTTCTGCGGTGTTCACTTCATGGCAGAGACGGCGGACATTCTCGCTCAGCCATGGCAGCAGGTGATTCTGCCCGACCTGAATGCGGGCTGTTCGATGGCCGATATGGCTGAGATTGGCCAGGTAGAAGATTGCTGGGACTCGCTGGAGCGTGCTGGATTGACCAGCGAAGCTTCGGGTGGACTGATTCCGCTGACTTATATGAATTCGGCTGCGTCGATCAAGGCTTTTTGCGGAGAACGCGGCGGGCTGGTGTGCACTTCCTCGAATGCTCGTGGAGCTTTTGAGTGGGCGTTTGCGCGGGCAGGGAAGATTCTGTTTTTGCCCGACCAGCACCTGGGCCGGAATACGGCGTTTGCCATGGGCATTCCGCGTGAGCAGATGGTGGTTTGGGACCCGTATCAGATCAATGGCGGCGTTAGCCCTGACAGGTTGAAGGCTGCGAAGGTGATCTTGTGGAAAGGACACTGCTCGGTGCATCAGCGCTTTCTGCCGGAGCATGTCGACCGCGTGCGCCGCGAGGAGCCGGGGATGCAGGTGATCGTGCATCCCGAATGTCGCTGGGAGGTCTGCCAGAAGGCCGATGCGGTTGGCTCGACCGAACGGATCATCAAGTGCATCGAGGATGCTCCCGAAGGCTCGAGCTTTGCCGTGGGTACGGAGATTCATCTGGTGAACCGGCTGGCGAAGCGGTTCGCTCCGCTGGGCAAGCGCGTGATTACGCTGGACGATGCCGGTTGTCTGTGCACGACGATGTATCGCATTTCGCCGCAGCACCTGGCATGGGCGCTCGAGAATCTGGTTGAAGGCCGGGTGGTGAACCGCATCAAGGTGGATGAGGATGTGAAGCAGTGGTCGCGGGTGGCGCTCGACCGTATGCTGGAGGTTTCGTGAGAGGGAAGGGCCGTGGGTAAGACGTTTACATTGGGTGAGGCGCAGACGATGTTGCGGGTGCTGGAGACCCTGCTGCGAAAGGCACAGGGAGCTGGGCTTCGCACCGGTACGTTGGAAGCGGAGATGCAGCAGTTGAGCTATCGCATCTTTCTGTCAGGAGGCATGCGCGTGGATGTGGCGGTCGCGGCGAAGCGACGGGCGGAGCGCGACAAGGCAGCACAGGAGGCGACTGACACGCTGGGCGAGATCGAAGCGATCGGCGTGCAGGTGCAGGACCTTGAGGAGGGCTTGCTCGATTTTCCCTGCGTGATGGACGGCAAGACGGTGATGCTCTGCTGGAAGCTCGGCGAGGATGCGATCACCCACTGGCATGAGCCGGAGGATGGCTTTGCCGGGCGGAAGCCGCTCGATGCCGGGTTTGGAAAGCCGGAGCGCGAACGGCTGAATTAGTGAGGCTGTAGAAAATCTACTACTAACTAATCTTATTGAATGATAACAATTATCGTTTGATATGAGCTATACTGACTGAGTGCAGGTTGCCGCAGCCAATACGTTTCGTGAACTTTGTGCTGAACATGGCATCGCCGTGACGCATCAGCGGCAGGTGCTGTACGAAGTGATGCAGGGGATGAGTGGACATCCCAGCCCGGAAGAGGTCTATGCCCGGGTAAAGAAGAAGATTCCGGCGATCTCTCTGGCTACGGTTTACAAGAACATTCATCTCTTTGTGGAGAGCGGCGTCTTTCGCAAGATGAGCATGCATCATGGCTCGGTCCGCGTGGAGATGAACAGCGAGGCGCACCACCACATGGTGTGTTCGAATTGCAAGGCAATCACCGATATCGGAGAGCAGGAATTGGGACTGGTATCGAAACGGACGCGGCTGCCGGGAGGTTTTCTGGTGGAGCGTTATGCGGTGGACGTCATTGGGCTGTGCGCGAAGTGTCAATAGGCATCGTCAAAGCGATCGTCTGCAAGGTGGAAGAGATGTAGAGAAGGAAGAATGAGTGAACAGACTACGTTCATCTGCTCAAAGGTAAGCGGAACCAGCCTGTTTACAGGGTGTTTCGGCTTGTAGGCAACGTTGTCTCCTGATGAGACTGCATACCTGGATTGACTGTCATCAATCGCTCTTTCGATGGGCGGAAGAGCGGAACTGTATCTAAAAGGAGTTACCGTACATGCTGCAAATTGGAGAGAAGTTTCCCAACTATAGTGTCACCGCGACTGTTTCAACCGATAAGGATGAGGCAAAGGCATTTACCACGATTACGAACGAGTCTTTTCCGGGCAAATGGAAGCTTTATTTTTTCTGGCCGAAGGATTTTACCTTTGTGTGTCCGACTGAGATTGCGGCGTTCGGTAAGTTGAATAGTGAGTTTGCAGACCGCGATTGCCAGATTCTCGGCGGCAGCACGGACAACGAATATGTTCATGCCGCGTGGCGCACTCACCATGCCGACCTGAAAGATCTGCCATTCCCTATGCTGTCCGACATCAGGCGCGATCTTTGCGGCCAGTTGGGCATTCTGGATGAGCAGGCGGGTGTGGCGCAACGGGCGACGTTTATTGTGGACCCGGAGAACGTGATCCGATTTATCTATGTGACCGATCTGTCGGTCGGGCGCAATCCGCAGGAGGTGCTGCGGGTGCTCGATGCCCTGCAGACTGACGAGCTGTGCCCCTGCAATTGGCAGAAGGGCGAAGCCACTCTGGCGTAGATTGCTTTTGGCGGAAGGGCGCGGCTGCTGAATGCCGCGCCTTTTCTGTAGCATGAATCCCTGACGGGGGAAGGATGGATGAGATGGCACTAGAAGATCTGATTGGTGGGTTGCCTGCATATGCGAAGGATTTGAAGCTGAACTATTCTTCGCTGGTAAAGCAGAATACGGAGCTGACTCCGCAACAGTTGTGGGGCACGGTTGTGGTAGCCGCAATTGCTACGCGAAGCTCGGAGTTGACGACGGAGGTCATCGCAGAGGCTGAGGCGGTGCTGAGTCCAGGGGCGCTGGACGCGGCGAAGGCCGCTGCGGCGATCATGGGCATGAACAATATTTATTACCGCTTTCACCACCTGACGAACAACGAAAAGTACGCGACGCTGCCGTCGCGGTTGCGGATGAATGTGCTGCGCGGGCATTCGGTGGAAGCGCTGGACTTCGAGCTGTGGTGCCTTGCAGTGAGCGCGGTAAACGCCTGCGGCAAGTGTGTCGACTCGCACGAGAAAGTGTTGCGGGAGAAGGGCGCCACGGAAGAACTGATCAACGCTGCTATCCGCGTTACTGCGGTGATTCATGCGATTGGTGTTGTGCTTGATTCGGAGAAGGCTTCGCCTACAGCTTCGATTTAATCGCGGTTACTTTGAGAGGTCAAGGAAGGCGCGGGCATCGGCTCGCGTCTTTTTATTTTGCGGCTGCACGATGCCAGGGCTTGCGGGCCAAGTTCCACTGAGGCTTCCATGTAGTGTTTGCCAGCCAACTGATAGGGGCGACCATGGAAGCAATGGCATTCGTCATGTGGGCGAAGTCGATGCTGCGGAGTTCGTCGCTGGGCTGGTGGTAGTCCTTGTGGAGGCCGAAGCTGGAGACGGTTTGGGCGATGATGCCTTGTTGTGCCAGGGCGTAGTTATCGGAGCGGCGAAAGAAATGCTGGCTCTTGTGCGGATCGTTGACCAGGCGAGCGCCGTGTTTTGCCAGCTCAGGTCCAAGATTGGTGCGGTTGAAGCCGGTGAGCCAAAGAGTTCCAGCGGGAACGGCGGGGTCGGGTCGCCCGATCATCTCGAATTCGAGATTGGCTACGATGCTGGCCAGCGGCACGGGCGGATGCGCGAGGAAAGCGCGGTTGCCGAAGCCTCCGAGCTCCTCCGATCCGAAGAGTGCAAAGACGATGGTGCGGCGTGGACGGCTTCCGGTGGCAAGAAGGTGAGCGAGGGTGAGAACGGCTGTGGTTCCCGAGGCGTCGTCGTCCGCCCCGTTGTAGATGCTGTCGCCGTTGACGGCGGGGCCGATGCCGAGGTGGTCGAGGTGCGCGGTGAGCAGGATGGTCTCGCCGGGCGCTGTGCTGCCGCGCAGAATCGCGATGGCGTTCCAGGTCTCTTTGCGGGGCGTGTCTTCAAACTTCGAGAGACGCTGCTTGATGTTGGCAGGAAGAGGATTGGGTAAGGGAACCTTCTGCAGAAAGGTGCCATTGTCACCGCCCGGCTCGAGTCCGAGAGACTGGAATTGCGAGGCGGCAAAGAGGGCGGCGATATGCTCGTCGCGTGTGGCGGAGCCGCGGCCATGCAGCGCGTCGTCCGCGAGGAAGGCCATGTCGGCGCGGACTTCCTGCTGAAAGTTGGAAGACGATGATGCTGTTTGCGCAGGTGACGAGTCAAACGACTGCACCCGCTGACCATTCAGGGCAGGACTCGCAACAAGCAGCCAGAGCATGGCAGATTTCAGGAGATATGCGTGCCTCGGCGAAGACATGGCGCAGATTATATCGAAGCGAAGACTACACTCATTTTGAGAAGCGAACTGGTGCTGCGAAGATGGCTGCAAGGGGATCGAGGATGAGAGCACGGGCTGCAGGAGTGCCATGGTTCGTTTTGGTAATCGC
>NZ_DATKQC010000186.1:0-11163 GCF_035532915.1 Edaphobacter sp. | reverse complement strand
AGCGGTCAATCGACTGGAAAAAAGCCTTTTCCTGATGTAATTGGAGCAGAAATGGAGCAGAAGGTTCGAGGTCTCTTCGTAAACCATTGATTTTATGGAGCGGGAGACCGGGATCGAACCGGCGACATTCAGCTTGGGAAGCTGACGTTCTACCACTGAACTACTCCCGCCCTTTAGAATCAAATAGTTGCGTGAAGAATCAGTGGCATAATCTCATTCCCACTATTCAATCCGGGCACCATTGACGCCTGTACAGCATTATAAGCTCATGATCGCACAGCACTAAGGGCTAATATCGCGTCAATATCTGTGAGCGAAGTGGCGGCGACAAGATCGGTTTGAATATCGATCCGTGGCCCATTTTCCTATTCAGCGCCGGCACACGCCACCGGGGTTGTTCCGGAAAACGCAAAACTGGATCGGCAAGCCCGGCAGCACACCGGCAACAGCAGCCTACATTCCGCCTCCTCCGGGCGAAGTGGAGCCTTGCCTAGCGGATTGGGAGACATTCATTCACGAGTCGAACCTCCCTCCGCTGGTGACCATTGCGCTTGCCCATTATCAATTCGAGGCTATCCATCCCTTTCTCGACGGTAACGGTCGTGTGGGCCGCCTGCTCATTACGCTGTTTCTGATCGAACGCAAGATTCTTCCGACCCCGCTCCTTTATCTCTCGGCGTTCTTTGAGGCCTCCCGGTGCGACTATTACGAGGGTCTTCGCGGAGTGAGCAATCGAGGTGCCTGGGAGGACTGGCTGGAGTATTGTTTGCATGGGATTGCCCGCATGTCGGAAGATGCGCTGAATCGCGCGACTCGCATCAACCTTCTGTTAGCAGAGTGGCGTAGCAAACTAGCCGGGCACTCGACGAATACCCCGCTGCGCGTAATTGAAATGCTGGCCGCCAATCCTTTCCTCACCATCACCGGCACCGCCAGCCAGCTCACACTCGCGTTTACCACCGCACAGCGTGCGATCGAGCGTCTGGAGCGCAACGGAATTTTGCAAACGGTCTCAGACGCGAAACGTGACCGGGTTTACTGCGCGCGGGAGCTCCTCGAAATTCTCGAAGAGCCTACGCACATTATTCCGTCAAATGCGGAATGATCGGGATCTTTGCGTAGCACACAGCTTTCCGAAAGCGGAGATGGTGCGGGCGTATGCATACGAGCCGTGCAGCACTTGATCGGAGATCGATTCCGAGCGCCACGTCGTGACTCTGAGCATGTTGCCCAAACTGGCGGAGACCGTCGAACGTGAACCGCGGCTCGCGGTGAGGCATCGCGTCCATCACCCGATGCGCTTGCGGAAGAGGCTGCCGGCGATGATCATGCAGATCACTCCAATCGTAAGCAGGGGCCAGTATTGCGGACCGAAGAGGGCTATTCCGCCGCCCTCCAGAAAGCTGCCTCGCAAGATAATCAAAAAGTATCGCAACGGATCGAGCAGCGTGATGTATTGCACGGCGGGAGGCATATTGGCGATCGGGGTTGCGAAACCGGAGAGCACTATGGCAGGCACCATAAAGAGGAACACGCCGAGAAGCCCTTGCTGTTGCGTGACGGCCAGAGACGAAATCATCAGCCCGATGCCGACCGAGGAGAATAAAAAGCAGAGCAGACCGATGTAGAGACCCAACAGGCTGCCGGTGAAGGGAACGTGAAACCAGAATACGGCCATGAAGATAATCAGCGACCCTTCCGCTGTACCGACCAGAAACCCTGGCAAAGCTTTTCCCAACAGAATCTCTGCCGGTGGCATCGGTGTCACGAGGAGTTGATCGAAGGTTCCCATCTCGCGTTCACGCGCCACGGAGAGACCAGTCGTGAGCATACTCACCAAGAGCGTAAGAATGCCGCAGATGCCGGGGACGATAAACCATCGTGAGTCGAGATTTGGATTGAACCAGGCACGGTCCAGAAGCACGGTCGTTGGTGGTTTCGCTCCGTGCCGTAGGAATTGTTCTCGATTGAACTGGGTCACGATGGACTGCACATAGCCCATGGCAATGGCGGCAGTGTTGGAATCTCTTCCGTCGAGGATGATTTGGACATGTGCCGGTTGCCCGCGTTCCAGGTCAGCGCTGAAGTTAGGGCCAATGTCCAAGGCCATGAGGGCGGACTTGTCGTTGATGGCCCGCTCGATGGCCTCCTGACTGTGCACCGGCGAAAGCAGATCGAAGCTGGGCGCCCCGGCAAAGCGCGCAACAAGCTCCCGCGAGAGTTGTCCCTGGTCCTGGTTGTAAACAACAAATGGCACGTGTTTGAGCTCAAAGGTCGCCGCATAGCCAAACACAATGAGTTGAATGATTGGCGGACCGATGAGGACGGCGCGGCTGGCGGGATCGCGCAGAAGAGCCAGGAGCTCTTTCACGACGAGTGCAAATACGCGCTGAAGCATCGCTCGCATCAGTCCAACCTCTTGCGAAACCGCAGTACAGACAAGCCTAGAAAGACCGCGCAGAGGACGGCCAGGCCCAATACGTTGGGCAGGATGACGGACCGTATGTCCCCGGCAAGAAAGGAGGTCTGCAAAGTGGCCACAAAATAGCGCGCAGCGACAATGTGAGTCAGGATCTGAATGACACGCGGCATGGAGCGGATATCAAACAAGAATCCGGACAGGATGAATGCGGGAAGAAATGTGGCGACAATGGCCACCATGGCGGCAACAAATTGACTGCGCGCCAGGACAGAAATCGCCAGCCCCATGCCCAGGGCGGTAAGAAGAAAGAGAGCAGAGGTTCCGACGAGAACCGTCAATGAGCCACGCAACGGCACATGAAACAGGAAGACCGCCATTGCAGTGGACATCATCATTCCGCCCATCCCCATGACAAAATATGGGACCAGCTTTCCCAGCAGAATTTCCGTTTTGGCGACAGGCGTAACCATGATGCCCTCCATGGTGCCGCGCTCCCACTCGCGCGCTACGACCAGAGCAGTCAGCAGGGCTCCGATGAGCGTCATGATAATGGCAATGAGTCCCGGAATCAGATACTCGCGGCTTGTGAGTGCAGGGTTGAACCAGATGCGCACGTCGGCTACCACAGGAACGGCAAGCGGCTGACCCTGAAGCGTCGCCTGCTGCTGAAGCCAAGCCTGCCAGGTTCCATTCACGTAGTTCTGGATGATGCGCGCCTGATTGGCATCGACGCCGTTTACGGTGAGGTGAATGGGTGATTCTCCGGAACTCAAAGCACGGCGGGTGAAGTCACTGCGCAGCCAGAGAATGGCCTGGGCGCGGCCGCGCATCATGGCTCTCTCCGCAGATGCCTGGTCCGGATAGAGCGTGGGGCTAAACCAGGGAGAATGCTCCAGTTCCGCGAGGAAGGATGCCGTGAGATACGTCGGCTGGTCAACCACTTCAGCGATTGCAATGCTCCGGGCGTCCAATGAAACACCGTATCCGAAGATCAGCAGAAGCACCAGTGGCAGTACGAATGCAATGGCGATGCTGGAGGGATCGCGGAGTATCTCATACGCTTCCTTGCGTATGAGGCCTTTGATGCGCATCCGGTTCATGATGCCCTCCGGCTGACGCGCTCGTGTTCTTCAATCAGAGAGATGAAAGCATCTTCCATGCTTGGATTGGGCTGATCGGCGCGCCGAACTCGATTCTTGATCTCTGTGGGTGTTCCTTCCGCAAGCACCTCTCCCAGCGACATCAGGACGAGGCGATCGCAGTACTCCGCCTCTTCCATGAAGTGAGTTGTCACCAGACAGGTTGTTCCACCTTCCGCCAGCGCATTCACGCGAGCCCAGAACTCTCGCCGCGCCAGGGGATCGACGCCAGACGTCGGCTCGTCGAGAAACAGGATGCTTGGCTCATGCATCAATGCGCAGGCCAGAGCGAGGCGCTGTTTGTATCCCAGCGGCAACTCTGCGGCGTTCATGGCGATGTAGTCCTTCAGTTCGAGTTCATCGAGCGCCCACGCGATTCGGTCTCGTTTGCGTCGGCTTTGCAGGCCATAGACATTGGCGAAGAAAGTCAGATTCTGCTGGACACTTAAAGCCCCATAGAGAGAGAACTTCTGCGATACATAACCGATGCGTGCCCGCGCTACCGCGGCACCCGAACGTAGATCGGCGCCCGCGACCCTCAGTGTTCCCGATGAGGCTGGCAGCAGGCCGCAGAGCATCCGGAAGGTTGTGGACTTTCCGGCGCCGTTGGCTCCGAGCAGCCCGAAGATTTCCCCTCTGTGCACTGAGAAACTGACATCCTTCACCGCAGCGAAGGCGCCAAAATAGCGGGACAGACTCCTGACCTCGACAACCGCGGCATCATCGCCTGTCGAATTCCGGAGCGGTGGCAGAGGGATGAAATGATGCGGAGTTCGCTTGAAGAGAAGACTGACGAACGCATCTTCCAGCCTGGCCGCAACCGGCTTCGAGGGACCGTGAATGGCCAGATTCGCGGGCAAAGGCGGCGTTTCAACCTTTTCCATCACGATGCGCAATCCGTCCCCCTGGATCGCCGTATCGACCACGCCCGGCAACCGGGCAATCTGAGACTGAAGATTGCGCGGACCAGTGGAGATTTCCTCCAGAAGGAAGGAGTGGCCCTCCATGGGTGCGACGAGTTGCGACGGATTTCCCTGGGCAAGAATCTCCCCTTCGTGCAAAAGGATGACATGATCGCATCGCTCGGCCTCATCCATATACGCCGTGCTCAGCAGAACGGTTACGTGCTGATGAGCAACTTGTTGCCGGATGATGCTCCACAGTTCCCTGCGCGAGATCGGGTCCACGCCGACACTGGCCTCATCCAGGAGCAGCAGTTGCGGAGGATGAATCAGGGTGCATGCCAGTCCGAGCTTCTGTTTCATGCCGCCGGAGAGTTGCCCAGCCCGGCGCTTGCGAAAGGGCCCGAGCGCAGTCATGGTGAGCAATTCATCGAATCGGTCCTTTCGCATGTTGTCCGGGATGTTGTGCAGATCGGCGAAGAGCGTGAGGTTCTCTTCTACGGTGAGATTTTCATAGAGGCCAAAGCGCTGCGGCATATAGCCGATCCGGGCCTGGAGTTGCAACGCCTCACCCGGCAGCTTGTGACCAAGGACGCGAAGATCTCCGGAGTCCGGCTGAAGGATGCCGGCAAGCAGCCGAAGGAGGGTTGTTTTGCCCGCGCCGTCCGGACCAATGAGCGCCGTCATACTTCCTTCGGCGATTTCGAAGGAAATATTCTTCAGCGCATCCTTACGGCTTGTTCCTTTGCCGAAGGATTTGCTGAGGTTCCTGACTACGATCGCGCCCATCTCATTTTTCCTCGCAGGGATGGGCATCGATTCCGTGAGCCGTATTGTTGCTGAGGGGGATGACGACAGTGGCTGGCATGCCCAGGCGCAAACGATGATCCGAGTTACAGGCATACACACGAACGCGATAGACAAGCTGAGAGCGCAGTTCTGTTGTCTCCACGTTCTTGGGCGTGAATTCCGAGACCGGAGAGATGAAACCAACCCACCCAGGGAAGCGCTGACCGGGGAAGCTGTCCACTTCGATCCATGCGCGCATGCCCAGAGCGACCTTGCCCATCTGCGTTTCCGGCAGGTAGGCACGCACCCAGAGGGGATTGTCGAGGGCCAAAGTAAAGACCGGCGTTTGCGGAGTGGCCATATCGCCGGGTTCCAGAACCCTGTTCTGAATGACGCCCTCGGCAGGCGCGTAAAGCTGAGTATCGTCCAGTTGTTTTTGTGCCAGAGCCAGCGTCGCCCGGCCGGCCTGAAGAGTTGCCTCAGCCCCGGCTATGTCCTCTTTGCGGGGGCCAATCACGGCGAGTTGCAGGGCCTGCTGTTTGGCTGCAAGAATCTGCTGCGCGGCTGCGAGGTCGGCCTTCTGCGCGAGGTAGGCGCGTTCGGAATCATCCCGAATCTGCAGCGAAACGTATTGCTGCTGGGCGAGTGTTTGCTGCCGGTGATAGAGCAGCTCGGCATTCTTCACGTTCGCCTGTGCGGCGGCAACATTGGCTTCGGCCGCTCGAACATCCGCGCGCGCTTCTGCGATCTCTTCGGGGCGGCTCCCGGCGTGCAGCCTTGCCACGACCTGCTGCTGTGCGGCTACGAGCGATTGATCCTGCGCAACGGCATCGGAAAATCGCTGCCGCACCAACTGGCCAATCAACTGGCCGGCATGCACCACGCTGCCTTCGTCCACAAGCAGTTTGTCAATGCGCTCATTGTCATTAAACGCGATCTGCACCTGGCGGATGTCGACGTTGCCATAGAGCGTGATGCTGTCGCTGGCCACGCGCTTTTGCTGGAGACTGCGCCAGACGAAGAAACCCGTAACAAGAACGATCGCAACTGCCAGAATCGAAATGCGCTTTCTGACCGAAATCATAGAGAATCTCCCAATCAACCCGCGTTCGCGCTCACCTGGAGGTGTTGCCATTGAGCAATGAATTGATGTCCTCAATATCCAAAGGCGTCAACACCCCCGCTGCCGCCTTGAGCTGTGTTCTGGCCACCAGTTGCGTATAAAGAGCTAGATAGTAAGTGCGCTGCGCCGCCGCGTAGTTCGTCGTCGCAGTCAGCAGATCAATGATCGACCGGCTCCCGATCTCATAGCCCTTGCGGGTTCCCTCAAGGGATGTCTTCGCGGAGGTGACCGACTGCTCAGCGGCCCGGTATTGGGCAACGCTGCTTTCGAGATTGAGAAATGCGGTTTGCGTATCCAGAGTGATCTGGTCCTGCGTATTCGCGACGTTCTCCTGGTTGGCGCGTGCAAGTGCCTGCGCCTGGTGAATGCTTGCGCGCGTGTGTCCACCCTCGAAAATCGGAATCGAAAGATTCAAGGAGGCGCCCACCTGATCCACAGCGACGGGCGGTATCAATGTACCTGCAGCGTGCTGTCCAACTCCGCTCAGGGTCAGGGTTGGCCAGCGTGCTCGCTCTGCGTACTGGACCTGTTGTACGGAAACGTGCAGGGTCGCCCTGGCCTGTCGCAGAAGCGGCTGGTTCTTAAGGGCGGCGGCGACCCAGGCATCCACGGTGCCCGGCTGGGGACCGATTGCCTGCAGAGTCGTGATGTCCTGTAAGACTCCAACCGGATGATGCGTGAGGCGTTCGAGTTGGCTCTTTGCGACCGAGATCGCATTCTTCGCCGTAATCAGATCGGCATTTGCAGCATCCAGTTGTGCCCGCGCCTCCTCGACAGAGATGATATCTCCCGTTCCAACTTTCAAGCTGGCGTTTGTCTGGTCATAAATGCTCTGCAACAATTCAAGCTGCTGCTGCGCGACCCGCTCATTCGCCTGCGCATGCAGAACGCCGAAATAGGCCTGCGTGACCTCCAATGCGACAGCCTGTTGTGCGTAGGCCAGGGCGGCCTCGCTCGACTGGATGCGGCTGTCGGCCTGCTTCATGACAATGAGACTCTGGCCATCGAAGAGCGACTCCGTCAAGCTGGCGCTGAAAGTATCGGAGTGATAGCCAGTGGAAATTGTCTGAGCGCCGAACCCCGTTACGCGTCCCGTATTCATGCCTCCGCTGGCGCTCGCGTTGACGTGGGGAAGAAGCGCCGAACGCGCCAGAGGTTTCCCCGCCAGCTCCGCGTCAAGCTGTGCGCGGGCCTGAGCAATGAGCGGAGAGGAACTGGCCGCCAGCTGATAGGCTGATTCGAGATCCTCCCCGGCCGTTTGCGCAGCGGCGAGGGTCGCGCTCCACAAGATTACGATCAAGGCCGTTGAGAGCATCGACAAAAGACAACTAGATATGTTGGTGCCTTTCCTTTTTGCTCGAAGGTAAAAACATCTCCGAACTGAGAATATTGTCATTTCTCTCCACCTGACTGGGTCATCGTTCCATCCCGGCTTGGGCAGCGCCTTTACTTGACGCTTTGCAATGTCTCGAAAACTGGCACCGCTGTGGGCTGATCCCGCATCAGCGGGGCTTAGTCTGCCTGGTGCGGCCCTTTTCAGGCCAGGATGGTCTTCAGCTCGTCGACATTGGGTACGCGACCGTAGAGCTTGACCCGGCCATCCACCACCAGAGCGGGTGTCTTCATCACGCCAGCGCGCACAATCGCCTGAATGTCCGTCACTTTTTCTATCGTGAACTCCATGCCGAGTTCCTTGGCCGCCGCCTCCGTGTTATGCGCGAGGCGCACGCAGTTTGCACATCCAGATCCGAGTATCTGCAAAGTTGTCATAAATCCTTCTCCCATTCCCTTTGTTCACATCAATAGGTTGAACAGATAGCCGACGATGAGGATTCCCACGGCGACGACGCCAATAAAGGCCGCGATCAGCTGCGGGCGCAGAACCTTGCGCAGAATAATCGTCTCCGGAAATGACAATCCGATCACCGACATCATGAAAGCCAGCACAGTCCCCAGAGCTGCGCCCTTCTGCAGCAATGCCTGCACGATAGGAATAATTCCGGCCGCATTCGAATACATGGGAATCCCGATCAGCACGGCCAGCGGTACCGACCACCACGCACCCTTGCCCATGATGTGCGCCATGAAGTTCTGCGGTACGTAGCCGTGAATGCCGGCGCCCACGGCAATCCCGACAAGCACGTATGGCCACACCTTGCCAACAATGTCGCGGACCGCTTCGCGCCCGAGATGGATTCGCTCAGCCCAAGTGAGCTTCGCGTCCTCATCCATGCCGTCGCTCATCTGCGCTTCGTAGACCCACGGCTCGACGTAGTGCTCCATCTTCAGCCGCCCTATTATCCAACCTGCGATCATCGCGATCATCAGACCGGTGCCCGCATAGATCGCAGCCACTTTCCAGCCAAAGAGGCCGAAAAGGAGCACCAGCGCAACCTCGTTGATCATTGGAGCCGCAATGAGAAAAGAGAACGTCACGCCCAGGGGTACGCCCGTCGTCACAAACCCGATGAATAAGGGCACAGCGGAGCAGGAGCAAAAAGGTGTGACGACGCCCAACAGAGCCGCCAGCACGTTGCCCACCGACTCCCGCGTTCCGGCAAGCATGGCGCGCGTGCGCTGCGGCGTGAAGAACGACCGCACAATACCCACGCCAAAGACCACCAATACCAGGAGCATCAAAACCTTTGGCGATTCGTAAACCATGAACTGGACCGCAGAGCCGAGCCGAGTCGACGGCGAACAATGCAGAACCGAGAATGCGAACCAATCTGCGAATGCGCTCAGCCTCCGATAGATGTGCCACCACGCCACGAGCCCCAAACAGATCAAGAGAGCGCTGCGGAAAGCTGACTTCTGCAAGCCTTTCCGCTGCTTCCCGGTCTTCATCTCGCATGCGGTGCTTACCTGTATCGCCATGGCTCAACCTCAACTACAAAACCTGCATTGAATTCGTACGAACCATTGCTATTTCGTCGCGTCGCTGGTCCGCAGATCACTGCGGAGCACATCGCGGTTGATAATGTCGCTCCGCGGTGCAAGCGGATTTTTGCTGTGGTCTGGAAATTCGAAGCCGGCGAGCTCTTCAACCGTGACGGCCTGGTCGGGTGGTGTGTTTAGCAGCTTCAGAATGTACTGATCGGCGCCACGCTCAAAGCGATCAATATCGCTCGGCGCAACCGCATCACCGTGCGCACGTCGGGAGCGGATGGACTGTTCCAGCGCCGCAAGCTCCGCTGGATACATGCCCGGACGCAATGATACCCGCACCGCTTTACCTGTCGAGATGCGCTGCACAATGAAGCCATCACCGACCGAATTGTCCAGAACGAGAGTGCCCTGGTTGATACGTGCACCCGTCATCCAGGCGCCTGCATCGGCCCAGCAGGGCGCATTCTTCGAGACCACCCGGACATCCGTACGGTCCACAATGCCATCGGGGAACATTGCCCGCAGCGCTTGGCCCAACTCCACCCAGGCCGTGGCCAGGCCATCGCAAAGGTGGCCATGCATCCGCGCCATGTCTTTCAGAGTGATCCGCTTCGGATGCAGGTTCCGTCGCCCCAAAGCGCTATCCGTATCCAAAACCGTAAGAGACTGAAGATAGCGCGCGTCACTGGCCCATGCAGGATAGAAGCTGTCCTCGTGCACCCGTTGGGCCGGCAAGGCCTGAGCAGCGCTCAGCAATGCAACAACAATGAGGGTCGCGAGCCTCGCGACGAAGCGGAGATGTTGCGAGCTTATCGTCCGACCGACCCCTGTGGATATGGAATCGCAGTTCAGCGCTCCTGCTTGTGCGGTCATCTCGTTCTCTCTTTCAGAACCTGCGTTGCACAGGTGAAGAAGTTGCAGACACAAGGCGTCAGCAGCCGGTAATAAACGGTGGTTCCCTCGCGTCTGTCCTCAACAATGCCGTGCGCGCGGAGCAATGACAGGTGTTTCGAAACGGTCGACAGATCGCCGCCGGTAAGATCCCTCAGCTCTCCAACCGAGCACTCTCCCCGACTGAGTCGATCCACAATCATGAGGCGGGATTCATGGGCGAGTGCCTTGAGCATCTTTGCCTGCTGCGTAAATGAATTGCGCTTTTCCACGGTTCAACATCGTTTCCTTATTGGCCAAGTTGCCATGCAACGGCCCTAGTCGGCAGTGACCGCTGTCACACTTCGCTCATTTCTTTTGAGCAGCAGCCCCCGAATCAGAGCCGATTGAGAAATGCAGAGCCCGAATAGCGCGTTTGGGCGTGACTGTAACCACCCTTCAATACCCAGGGTGCGGCAGCGTCCCGGAAGAGCCTTGCCGACAACCGGTCAAAGGATACTTGCCGCCTGAGGCGATTGACATCGACCTGTTCTGTCTGGGAGATATCTTTGAGCCGCTCTTCCAGTGAAACCCCTTCGATCTCTTCCTTCCGATTGCGCGACCAGAGCGACCAGTGAACAAGATCGGGCCGATCCGGCGAGGCGTGGGCGCGAGTTGGGCGGCTGCGGGCTACCGGCTACCAGCTCATTTGCTGAGATGATCCACGATCTGCGGAGCGAGCTGACTCACGTTGCCGGCGCCCAGCGTGAGGATCAGGTCGCCTTCGCCGGCGGCAGCGGTGGCGGCGGCGATGGCTGCGGGGAAGTCGGGAACGAACCGGACTTTTGGGCCTTCGATCCGCTCGGCCAGGCGCTCCGCGGTGACGCCGGGGATGGGCTGCTCGCTGGCGGCGTAGATGGGCAGCACGAACACCGAATCGGCATCGGTGAACGCGGTGGCGAAGCGGTCCATGAGGTCGGCGGTGCGGGTGTAGCGGTGGGGCTGGAAGACCACGTGGATGCGCTTGTA
>NZ_DATKQC010000185.1:0-8717 GCF_035532915.1 Edaphobacter sp. | reverse complement strand
GCATGACCGTCACCGTGTCGGAGTGCTACAACGTCGGGTGTCCGCAGTGCTGCGCTGAAATCGAGCGCATCGTCAAAGCCGCAATCCGCGATATGAGTGTGTCGAAGCTCACACTCATTCCGGGCCACCGTCATTGTCATGACGAACCCGCGCCGCCTTCGGCCACGGCGCTCGAAGCCAGCGGCCAGCAAACCTTGCAGGGCACGCTCGCCAATCACGCGGCCTACGCGGACGGCGAATGATGACGCTGTCAATCAGCGAAGCCGTCTTCGCCGCAGAGCAGAATGTACTCACGGCGGCGGGGTGGGTCGTCAACAGTTACGAGGCGGCGGGCGGCTACACTGTGCCGCTCTCGTTCAATCTTCGCAGTCTTGCGGATGCTGTCAGGGCGTGGCGTGTCGCCATGCATGCCGCCTCGCTTGACTCGGACACTAACGGCTTCATCGCCGGGGAAGGAGGTTATAGCAATGAGCAAAGTGCCGGTGAAGCGGAAACACAACGGCGGGGTTGTGCGAAAGCCAGTCACGCCGAAACGCAAGGCGAACGGACAGTTCGCGGCAAAGCCGGGCCGTAAGACAGCGCGGTCGTACTAGCCCTCCCTGGAGCAGCAGAGGCCATCCGCAAGGGTGGCCTTTGTGCGTCGGTGCGAGTCCGCAGAGCGGCAGTCCCTGGGCGGGATCGGCGGCTCGAGCCTCAAAACATTGTTGCGGGTTGGCATGTGTCTTGCCCGCGTTATACGGCGCGGCTAAGGCCCGCGCCTACGCAGGCAAGCCCCACGCCAACCCGCGCACATTGTCCCCGCTCCACAGCGGCTCCCTTCGGTCGTGCGGCGCATAGTGCCGCGCCTTGTTCGGCTGCGCCTCACCCGCTGTTCCGCTCCCCTTCGGCTGGCACACGTCGGCCCGTTTGGGTCTCACCGCTCTGGTGCGGCAAGCGCATTTTTGTTGCACCCCCCGCATGAAGCAAAGACGCGGGGGGCACAACAAAAATCAACCTACCCATCCGCTCGAAGCAACCCAACCCCCCGCGTGTGTCCGTCCCCTCAGCCTTTTCAGGCTGCGGCGACGGCAAAGGCGCAACGGCAAAAAACAAGCAACGGCTGCGGCCACTTACGTGGCCGCACGGCTTCGCCTCGCTCCATCAAGGGGGATGGTTGCCCGGCATCCCCCATTATGCTCGGGCGCGTCAAGGCCGCTTCGCGCCGCTACGCGGGGCGCGATGAAACCGCGCCACCTTGACGCACCCAATGGGGGAAAGCATACCGGGCAACCAGCCCGCAGGGGGTTTCATCATGTCACATCGCATCGTTGCTTCATGCCCACATTGCCGTCAGCGTTCGGCGCTCGTCTACTTCCGCTCCCTCATCCCACGCGGCTGGTATTGCCGTCCCTGCTTCACACAGGTTCTCTCCTCGGTCGGCTGGGGCGGTGACTAGCCCCGGCAAGGGCACGGCGTCGGCTTTGCCGCCGTCCGCTCTGTCCAGGCTTCGCCCGGCAGCGTGCCGGGGTCGCTACGCTCCCACGGAGGGGTATCCTCGTTGGGGCGCAACCACCCCTGTGGAACAGTCGTAGGTGGTGGTGTGCGTGCGCGCTGGCATACTGGCAGGCAGGAGGAACGATCGATGCCAAGTGAGTTGCAGGTGGTCAGGCAGTATGAGCAAATGAACGCGCGGAAGCGGCGGGGCAATTGTGTGAGTTGCGGGCACAATTGGCAACCGCGCAACCCGAACCCAACGGTCAACCGTTGTCCTGGCTGCGGGATGCGAGGGGTGGTTAGTTATCTGACGCTCGACGATCAACCGCAAGAGGTGAGCGGTGTGGCCGAAGAGATAAAGGCAACCGCAACAGTGGGGGGCCGTCGCGGTTGCCGGGGTCAAACGCGAGGGCGAACGCCCCGGAAGAATCCCCCGCGAAAAGCATAAACCCATGAGGTGTCCACTTTTCTTTGGACACCTCGTCGGACACCTGCTAAAACAGTGGGTAGATCGAAGCCCGCGACCTTCACAAGGACGGCATGGGACGACGATAAATCAATCATGGGCAAGACGGGTAAGACTGCCCATGTCAAGCCAGTACCAATAAAAAAGCGCCCTTGTTTTGGCGCTTTTTAAAAAAATGGAACTGCTCCGCGATTACATTACCAGCGCGAGCTTCTCGAGCTCTTCCTGCATCAACTGCAACGAGCCGACGGATTCGATGCGCGACGCTGCAATTCGCGCAGCATCGGTAGAAACGCCATAGCCACGTCCCGAGAGGAAGCTGCTGATGAGGTCTGCGGACTGCCAGGAATCAAGGCTCGATTTCCGCAACTCTTCGCGAAGACCGTTGAGGTCAGCGGCTGGAAACTGTTCGATCTGGTTCTTCTGCAGGTCTGTCATGGTTTCTTTCCTCCTCTCTCGATGACGGGCTCGCCATCAATTTAGCTTTCGATATATATGATGCGAAAATCGAACAAATGTTGCGGAATTTCTCTGCAAATCCAAGGGAATCGCACGATTGAAAATCGTATGCCCTGCTTGCAATACGTGAAAGCGTAGCGGGAAGTTCCGTCGATCGTGCCAGTTAGAGAGCGCGGTCTGCCAACAGAACAGGGATGCCGTCCACCAGGGGGTAGTGCCGATCGCAGCCAGTGCAGCGGACGCTCTCCGGCTGAAGTTCCAGCGGCTGGTGACAGACGGGGCAGACAATCCAGCGGAGATCTTCGGAGGTCAGGGGCTTTATGCTCATCTTCCCATTCATTCTCACATCTTAGCGATTGCCGCGAAATGAGTGCATCGCTGGTCGCGATACCATGAAGGAGATGACAAATACTCCACGAATTTTAGATGGCGTCGCGATCGCCGGGCAGATCAAGGCCGAGGTCGCAGTTGAGGTCAAGGAACTTGCAACCCGCGGAATCACGCCGGGGCTGGCGGTCATTCTCGTAGGCGAGGTGCCCGCATCCCAGATTTATGTCCGCAGCAAGGTAAAGACCTGCGGCGAGCTCGGAATCTATAGCGAGATGCTGACTCCGCCGGAGAGCATCACCACCGACGAGATGCTGAAGCTGGTCGCCGATCTGAACGTCCGCGACGACATTGACGGAATCCTCATCCAGCTGCCTCTTCCCAAACATGTGGACACCAAACGCCTGCTCGAAGCCGTATCTCCCGACAAGGACGTCGATGGCTTCCACCCGGTGAATGTAGGCCGTCTGCAAAGCGGCCAGCCGGGGCTGGCGCCCTGCACTCCCGCCGGAATTATCGAGATACTGAAGCGGAGCAATCTGCCCGTCGCCGGACAAAATGCAGTGGTTGTGGGTCGTTCGGATATCGTAGGCAAGCCCGCAGCGATGATGTTGCTCAACGCGTCGGCTACGGTGACGGTCTGCCACAGTAAGACGAAAGACCTTGCCAAATTCACGCGACAGGCCGACCTTCTGGTGGCGGCGATCGGCCGTCCCGGCTATGTCACAGCCGAGATGGTGAAGCCCGGAGCCACGTTGATCGACGTAGGCATCAACCGTGTCACCGATGCCGCCGAGGTCGAAGGCTTCTTCCCCGGCGATGCGGTGCGAGCAGCCACCTTTGCCAAGCGTGGATCGGTCGTCGTAGGTGATATTCATCCGGCAGCGTTTGCCGTCTCTGGTGCGTACACGCCCGTTCCGGGAGGCGTAGGAGCCTTGACCATCGCGATGCTGATGAAGAATACGGTCACAGCCGCGAAGCTGCGCCGTGGCCTCTCGGCAGAGAAGGACTAGCGATATGTTGCGCGTAGGCCTCACCGGCAGTCTGGGGAGCGGCAAATCGACTGCCGCGAAGTTGTTTGCCGCCCACGGCGCGCAGGTGCTGCAGTCGGATGCAATCGGTCGCGAACTGATGGAGCCCGGTCAAGCCGTCTACGCGAAGATCGTCTCCCACTTCGGCGACAAGGTACTGTTGCCCGACGGGCGGCTCGACCGCCCCGCCCTGGCCAACCTTGCGTTTGCGGAAGGACGGGCCGATGAGTTGAACGCAATCGTCCACCCCGCAGTGATCGCGCGCCAGCGAGAACTCATTGAAGACGTTGCCCGTCGTAATCCCTCTGCGGTCGTCATGGTCGAGTCGGCATTGATCATCGAAGCAGCCTACGGCGATGGTGCCGACTGGCAGCAGCGGTTCGACCGCCTCATCCTGGTGACTGCGCCCGAGGACGTAAAAATTGCACGGTTCGTGAGCCGCTGCATCGGCGACGTAACGCCGTCAGACCAAAAGATCGCGGAGTTCGAGCAGGAGGCCCGGCGCAGGCTCGCCCACCAGATGCCGGACGAGCAAAAGATGGCCCTCTGCGACTACGTTCTCACTAACGACGGAGCCGTCACCGAGTTGGAATGGCAGGTCGATCAGCTATGGCCGATTCTCCGCATAGCAGCCCGCTGAAGATATATCGCATCTGTTCCGATTTGCGCCGGACCGGCCTCGTCTCGCTACAATGACAGCAGACGGCCGATACGTTCGGCATAAAGGAATCAAGGGTCATCCATGATGAAACTGCGTCCCGTTCTTCTGGTCATTCTGTTGCTCTCCGGCTTCTACTATCTGACGACGCATGTTGCGCCCTCCGGAACCTTTGCGCCTTGGGTGCATCACGTCTTCACCAGAGCGACAGCGCCCGATGTCAGCCCGGCTACAGTGAGAGGTCCGATGGGCACGCTCGAACTGACAGAGGCCGCCGCGGCGCCAGCCTTTGACTCCGAGGAGCAGCAGAACATCGGCGTCTACAAGAAAGCTCTGCCGTCGGTCGTCAACATCACTTCAACAGCGGTGGCCTTCGACTTCTTCTACGGACCGGTGCCGCAGCAAGGCCAGGGTTCGGGCTTCATCCTCAACAAAGATGGCCTGATCCTCACCAACAATCACGTCATCAACAATGCGCAGCGTGTCGAGGTGAAGCTCTCGAACAAGCACACCTACAAGGCCCGGGTGCTCGCGGTAGATAAAGGCCACGATCTGGCCCTGCTGAAGATCGACAATGCGCCAAACCTTACACCCGCAACCCTAGCGTCTTCGCAGGGATTGGTCGTCGGCCAGCGCGTCTATGCCATCGGCAATCCGTTTGGACTGCAGGGAACCATGACGAGGGGAATTATCTCCGCCATCCGCTCCATTCGCGGGCCGGAACAGAACCCGATTGAGGACGCCATTCAGACCGACGCCTCGGTCAATCCCGGAAACTCAGGCGGCCCGCTGCTGAACTCTCGCGGCGAGGTCATCGGGATCACTACCATGATCGCCAGCAACGGCGCCGACCAAAGCTCCGGCGTCGGCTTTGCCATTCCGATCGATACAGCGAAGGCTGTGCTGAGCGACTTCGAGAAATATGGCTACGTCCGCCGTCCTTCGCTCGACATCGTGACACTTCCCATCGGCCCTGACATCGCCCAGCAACTGGGCCTGCCTGCGGACTACGGCATCCTCATCGACCATGTATTGCCGAATGGCGCGGCAGCACGAGCCGGCCTTCGCGGCGGTAATCAACGCGCCTACATGGGCAACATCCCGGTGATGATCGGTGGCGATTTGATTGTCGCCATGGATGGACAGGAGATTGCGAACGCGCAGGATCTTTCCGCTGCGATGAATACGCATCACGCCGGGGACGTCGTTACGCTGACGATCTTCCGTGGCCAGAAGCGTATGGACGTGAAGGTCACGCTGAGCGACGCGAAGGACCAGCAGAGCCAGACCGGAGAACAAGCCTGACGCATCTGTATAGGTTTGTGCGCGAACAAAAAGGCACGTCATCTCGACCGAAGCGAAGCGCAGTGGAGAGACCCCTGTATTTGCCTCTATTTGTTCCAGTGGCTACTTTTCTTTGCGAAGGTAGCGCCGCTCGCTGAAGCTGTATTCGCCGCTGAGCACACGGGCAATCGCCTCGGGATAAGCAGCATGTTCCTGTTGCAGCACCCGCGCCGACAGCGTCTCGGCCGTGTCCTCGTCTTTGACGGGCACAGTCTTTTGCAGAATGATGACGCCGTGATCCACCGCCTCGTCGACGAAGTGCACCGTGCAGCCCGCGACCTTGGCGCCATACTCCAGTGCCTGGCTTTGCGCATCGAGCCCAGGAAATGCGGGCAGAAGCGATGGATGGATATTGAGGATACGGTCAGGAAAGGCGCGGACAAAATCCGCGGTCAGCACGCGCATGTAGCCTGCCAGGCAGACCAGGTCGACGCGGTGCTGATGCAGCCGCGCAACCATCTCAGCATCGTGCTCGGCCCGCTTGCGGCCCGCTGAAGGAACGCAGAATGCGGGAATCTTCAGCTCACGCGCCGCTTCGAGCCCGCCTGCATCTTCGCGGTTCGAAAGCACAACGGAGATCTTTGCGCCCAACAGGCGATGCTCATTGATGGCCTTGGCAATCGAAAGAAAGTTCGACCCCCGTCCGGATAGCAAGATTCCAAGCCGTTTCACTCCAAGCCCCTTTATCTGGTTGCGCTGCGTAACATGCGACGCGCGGGCAAGCACCACGCCTAGGGTGTTGGATGCCGTTCACTACAGTCGCGCTGCACGCAAACCTAGTTGTAGCTCACCTTACGCTCGCCGCGAACGACGCGCCCGATGATGACATGGCGCTCGTTGGCGCGGTTCAGAATCGCCTTCGCCTTCTTGATCTTCTCCGCCGGAATCGCCGCGATCAGCCCGATGCCCATGTTGAAGGTGCGCAGCATCTCGTCCTGGTCCACGTTGCCCAGCGCCTGCAGATGCTCGAACAGCGGCGGCACCTGCCACGAGGCCAGATCGACCACAGCCCCCATGCCCTTGGGCAGAATGCGCGGCAGGTTCTCTGTAATGCCGCCGCCGGTGATGTGGGCCATGCCGTTCACCACCTCGGCTCCCGTCAACTTCTTGATGATGGCGAGATAGCTGCGGTGCGTGCGCATCAGCGCTGCTCCGGCCTTGTCCTTCAACTCGTTGACGTAGTGGTCGGGCGAGTACTTCGCCTCTTCAAACAGCAGCTTGCGCGCCAGCGAATATCCATTGGTGTGCAGCCCGTTGGACGGCAGCCCCACCAGCACATCTCCCACCTGAATGGTGTCGCCGGTGATGATCTTGTCGCGGTTCACCGCGCCGATGATCGTTCCGGCCAGGTCGTACTCACCGTCAGCATAGAAGCCCGGCATCTGTGCCGTCTCGCCGCCGATCAGGGCGCAGCCATTGGCGCGGCAGGCCTCGCTGATGCCCTGCACGACGGTCTCGATGATAGCGTTGTCGAGCTTTCCCGTGGCAAGGTAATCGAGGAAAAACAGGGGTGTCGCGCCCTGCACGGCGATGTCGTTGACGCAATGATTGACGAGGTCCTGGCCCACCGTATGGTGAATGCCCAGTTCAAACGCGACCTTGAGCTTGGTGCCCACGCCATCCGCGCTCGATACCAGCACCGGGTTGGGATACTTCTCGAGATCGAGTGCGAACAGGCCGCCGAAGCCGCCGATTTCGCTGAGCACCTGGCGATTGAAGGTCTTGCGCGCCAGCATCTTGATGCGCTGTTTGCTGCGCTCGGCGCTGGTGATGTCCACGCCCGCATCGGCATAGCTGACGCTCTTCTTCGCTGTCGAGACGCGCTTGGCAGGCTCCGCCGCCTTGACGGATCTCTTGGAGGCCGTGCCTTTTTTGTGGCCTGCTCCTGCTGCGGCAGAGGTCTCGGCGTCAGCCTTTAGTGTTGTGGCGTGCATAGGGAAAGTCTCATCCGGCAAAGTCGTGCTCCATGGTTATTATCGCTTGAATCAGAAGAGTTTCAGTCTAGCAGGATGAGGATAAGTCCCGGAAAACGGCGCTCGTTCGTATTCGCTTTCGGCTTTTATACTGAAACAGATGCCCATTTCCCACGCCAAATCCCGCCAGTTGCAGCAGCGAGCAGAAAAACTTCTCCCCGGAGGCGTCGATTCGCCCGTCCGCGCCTTTCGCGCCGTCGGTGGCGAACCTCCCTTTGTGACTCATGCCGAAGGCGCTTACCTCTTCGATGCCGATGGCAACCGCTATCTGGACTTCTTCGGTTCCTGGGGGCCGATGATCCTCGGCCATGCCTTCCCTCCGGTGATCGAAGCCATTCAGCAGGCAGCGGCGCGCGGAGCCAGTTTCGGTGCGTCCACGGCGACAGAGGCCGATCTCGCCGAACTGGTGACGCGATGCTTCCCCTCGGTCGAAAAGCTGCGCTTCGTCAGCTCCGGCACCGAAGCCTGCATGTCCGCCATCCGTCTGGCGCGCGGCTTTACCGGGCGCAACTTCATCATCAAGTTCGAAGGCTGCTACCACGGCCACTCCGACGCCATGCTGGTCAAGGCCGGCTCCGGTGTGGCGACGCTGGGCATTCCCGGCTCGGCAGGCGTTCCGGCGGAGACGGCGCAGCATACGCTGGCGCTGCCCTTCAACGATCTGGCAGCGGTCGAGGCGACATTTGCCGCCTATCCCGACGCCATCGCCTGCATCATCGTGGAGCCGGTCGTCGGCAATGCCGGAACCATCGCTCCGACACCCGGCTATCTCGAAGGCCTACGCACGCTGACCAGGGAGCACGGCGCGCTGCTCATCCTCGACGAGGTGATGACGGGCTTTCGTCTCTCGCTCGGCGGAGCCCAGCAGCTCTACAACATCACGCCTGACCTCACCACGCTGGGCAAGATCATTGGTGGCGGGCTGCCCTGCGGAGCCTTCGGCGGTCGCGCCGATGTGATGGACTTTCTCGCGCCCCTCGGCCCGG
>NZ_DATKQC010000184.1:0-4043 GCF_035532915.1 Edaphobacter sp. | reverse complement strand
GTTGGACTATGTCGTGTCCGCTGTGCTCATCTTCTACGTCCTTACGATCGTCGGTGTATTCAGGTTGCGACGGCTTCATCCTTTGTGGGAACGGCCCTATCGAACGTTTGGATATCCCATTGTGCCGGCGCTATACGTACTGGGTGCCACGACGATTTTGATCGTCCTGTTTTGCTATCGGCCTGCCACCACGATGCCTGGATTGGTGATCATCGCGACGGGAATACCGGTTTATCTGAGACTCCGACATAAACCCAGTACTGGTTGAGTACTAGCTGTTTGGTCCAAGATTGTGGTCGAGTGGTCCATCGAGACTTGCCGCCACCGGAGTCTTTATGGGACAGATACTTCACGGGAGCGCCCGAACGACTGCGGAGGTGCGTCGAGCGATACACGTAGTCAAGCGAGCCTGAACCAGTTGGCCATGCGCTATGAGATCAACCCCAAGACGGTAGCTAAGTGGACTAGCGGCCACAGAAGGCTTTTTTTTTGACGTTAAGCTATTGAACGCAGTAGTCGTTTGGTCGTTTGTTTACGCTCTAGCAAGTTGCACATTATAAGTATGTTGCCAAACCTGGAGTTTTTGTGGTGGAGACATAGAAGCTCGTTCTGTGCGTCTCAAGATCGAGAAAGCAAGCGTCCTTTGCCCCGTTTTTCGGTCAATCAGGGCGTAAAACTGGTCGTGCAGGGCATATAGCTGGTCCCGAACGCAAACTGGTTCCCCAAAATGGTATATTGAACGCAATAAACTGGCACCCTAAGCGGGGGGTTGATTATGCGTTCAATACTTCGTGAGCAATCCATCCTGAAAGATGAACTGCTCGACGCGTTTGGACAATCGCTCGGCGAGCGGGGTCTCTCGTTGGCCACGGTTCGCGGGTATCTCCACGATCTCGGCAGATTGCGCGGCTGGCTCGAAGGAGAGGCCGGCGGCAAGCCTCGCGACTTGCGCCGCATCACGGCCGTCGATCTCGTCAATTATCGGCAACACCTCTTGGGCACCGAGCGCCTTCAGGCAGCCACCATCAACCGCAAGCTGCAAGCCATCAAGACGCTATTCGGCTGGGCACTCGACAAGGGCTTGGTGAAAGAAAACGTGGCGCGGGTCGTCAGGTTTGTGAGGGTGGCGGAACGGCTCTGTCCGCAAGGTCTGACTGAATCCGAAGTCCAATCGCTGCTGCGGGTAGCCGGGCAGACTCGCCACGGCCTTGCCAAGCGCAACTATGCCCTGATCGAATTGCTTCTGGAAACGGGTTTGCGCGTTGGCGAAGTGACGGATCTTCGCGTCGCCGACGTGGATCTGCATGATCGTTCCGGCGTAGTCAGGGTACGGGAGTGCAAAGGCCGGAAGCAGCGCCATGTGCCGTTGAGCTCTACCGCTCGGCGCGCTCTGAAGCTCTATTTGAAAGACCGGGGATCACTGCGCCAGGAAGATCATTTATTTCTCAGCAAGCGCGGCGGGCAGGCTCTCTCCTTGCGGACGATTCAGGCGACAGTATCCGACTTGGCGCGCCGGGCCAAGCTCACGCGTTTTGCCGTCTCGGCGAATTCGCTTCGGCACTCATTCGCTCTTCGGTTTCTGAGCCCGCATCCTGGCAAGCTGGTTGAACTGGCGGCGCTGCTCGGCCATGAATCAATCGATACGACTGCGGTTTATATCCGGCCCTCGATGGAGAAGCTGGATGTGGATGTGGAAGAAGGTGGGGAGTGAGTGAGCGCAGTCGAGAGTCCAGCGCCGCGACGTTGGAGTGGCGTACTACTGCCAGAGGATCCAAGCGAGGAAGAACTGGCGCGGCATTGGACCCTGTCGGAAGCCGACAAACGCGAGGCTACGCAGAGCCGCGGCGACGAAAACCGCCGGCATTTCGCGTTGCAATTGTGCGTGCTGCGCCGCTACGGAAGACTGCTCGAGGGTGGGGAGACCGCGCCTGTGCGCATCCTCAATCACCTCGGCGCGCAACTTGAACTTCCCCCGGTCTTGTTTGTCACGGGGGCGCTGCGGCCCGTGACGGAAAAGCAGTATGCCGATCGGGTGCGGCGCTATCTGGGGTGGCGCGGTTTCGACTACAAGATTCAGCACGAGTTGGCGGATTGGGTCGAACAACGAACGCTGGAAGGATTTTCGCTAGCCGAAGTTGCGCTGCGCGCTGAGGAACTACTGTTGGGCTTGCAAGTAGTGTTGCCACGCTTGGCAGTGTTAGCCCGCCTACTGCAGTCGCTCTGCCGGCGCGCCGAAAAGCAGGTTTTTGCCAGGATCGCGGAGCAACTGCCTTCCGGCTTCCGGGAGGAGATCGATCGGATGTTGGAAGTGCCAGAATCGGCGCACCGTTCCGATTTGTTCCGCTTGAAAGCATATCCCCCAGAGGGCAAGCCGGATACTATTCTCTCGTTCCTGGCCCATTATCACTATCTACACTTGATCGGGGTTGACAAGATCCGGCTGGCCGGATGCAGCGTTGCGATGCTGCTCCAATTCGCCAAAGCCGCTCGTCGCGAAGATGTCTGGCATCTGCGCCGGCTGCCAGAAGCGAAGCGACACGCTCTGACAGCCTGTTTTCTGGTGGAAGCTCTGAAGACCACGCTGGATCAGTCGGTCGAAATGAACGATCAATTCCTGGGTGGCATGTGCCGACGATCCAAGAACTCCTTCGAGCGGAAACAACAGGAGTATCGGCGGCGCGCACGCGACGGCCGCCTGCAGTTATTGCGCGGCATGGAGATCGTGGTCGAGCAGGACCGGCAGCCCATCCAAATGTACCTCAACCTTTATGCGCAGATTCCCAAACCGCAACTGTGTTCCGCAATGGCCGATTGCCGTGAATCAGACCGGCTGGAAGTGCACGGTTACGCCGACGAACTCAATGCCCGCATCAGCCATCTCAAACGATACCAACCCCGTTTTTTCGAACTGCCGTTTGAGGCGCAGCCTGGCTCCGAATCAATGCTCACCGCACTGGGCGTCGCGCGAAAGCTGGACAGCGGAGAGTTCAAAACGCTACCGGCGGATGCCCCGGTTGATTTCGTGGCACCCAACCAACCTGCGGGCCCCCCTGCGAAGCGCGGACGGCGCTTTGAAGCAGCGCACCTGGGAGATCGCGCTGGGGCTGGCCGTGCGGGACAATCTTCGTTCAGGAAATCTGTATCTTGCGGAAAGCCGCAAGCACGGACAGTTTTGGAATCTGGTCTATGAGGATTCTCTCTGGAACGCCGAGCGGGATAAGGGCTACGCGCGCCTATCTTTGCCTTCGCGGACCGAGCCCGTGTTACAGCATCTCGGCCTCGAATTGGACAGCGTAGCTGGTAAGGCTCTGGATGGGATGCCCACCAATTCGTTCGCATCGGTTCACAACGGGCGGCTCAAACTCAAGCGCCCCGATGCGCTGGAGGTTCCGGAAAGTACCAAAGAGTTGCGGCGCGTTTTCGAATCTTCTCTTCAGAAGGTGCGCATCGAACACCTGCTGCAATATGTGGACGGACTGTGCCATTTCACCGATGCGCTACGATTCCCCGGGAAAGAAACTCCTCCCAAAAACGTGCTGCTCGCCGCTTTGATAGCTCATGGAACCAATCTGGGCATCTCGGCTATGGGGCACAGCGCGGAGGGAGTCAGCGTCGACATGCTGCAATATGCCTCGCAGTGGTTCCTCGACGAAGAGACGCTCAAGGGCGCCAACAAGATCCTCGTCGATTATCATCATGGCCTCCCGCTGGCTTCCGTATGGGGAACGGGGCGCCGCTCCTCCTCAGACGGGCAGCGTTTCGCGGTCCGGCAAAGCTCATTACTCGGCTCGTTTTGTCCGCGCTATTTTGGCTACTACGATCAGGCGGTCTCGGTTTATACCCACACTTCGGACCAGCTCAGCACCTTCTCCAACCAAGTGATCTCCTGCCGCAGCCGCGAGTCGCTGTACGTGCTTTCCGGACTGCTGTTGAACGATACCATCTTGCAGCCAGAGCGCCATCACGTGGACACGGGCGGGTATACAGAACATCTCTTCGCCCTATGCCACCTGCTTGGTATTGAATTCATGCCGCGAATCAAA
>NZ_DATKQC010000183.1:0-4338 GCF_035532915.1 Edaphobacter sp. | reverse complement strand
CTTGCCCGCATCAAAAAGCAGGAAGCCCAGCAACTTCGCGAAGCCATGCTTCGCTCTCAGGCCAAATGTCGCCGCGATGGACTCGCAGACCAGCAAGGGTCCGTGGTTGCCGCCGTCTACCAATGGTTGAAAGCGGAATCGGATGCTGCGCTGTTCACGGTGCAGATCGAAGCGATGAAGACGTTGGGGCCTCTCCTCGCGACCTTGCCATCGGTTCCAAAACAATAATCATTGGCAGCAGCCCAACGTTCCCCCGGCAGAATTCTGTCGGGGCGAGCCATAAGTACCCCCCCAACAAACAAACTTTTCGCACAGGTGTCTCCATGTCTCGACTCACCAAGCAGCAATCCAAACTGCATGCACAGGCCTACTCCCTGCTTCAGCAGGATTCCTTGACGTTCGATGAGCGACTCTTCGTTCTCGACAATTGGCAGGAAAGCGCCAACCATGTGAATGGATCTGCGGGCGCTTTCTTTACTCCGCGCAGTCTTGCCAGGGGCTTGGCCATCGAGACCTTCGGAGGCAGAATTCTCGACATCTGCGCCGGTATTGGGTCGCTCGCATTCGCAGCCTACCATTACTCTGCTGGCACACAGACCGGTGGGCGTCCGAACATTACGTGCGTGGAGATCAATCCAGACTATGTCGCCGTGGGCCGCAAAGTGCTGCCAGAGGCCAGCTGGATCGTAGCTGATGCCTTTGATCTTCCCTCGTCTCTCGGCGGCTTCGAATGCGTGATCTCCAATCCACCCTTCGGCCGCGTCCAGCACGACGGTAGCGCACCGCGCTACACCGGATGCGAATTCGAGTACAAAATCATCGATATTGCCAGCGATCTTGCCGATCACGGGGTCTTCCTGATTCCGCAAGCTTCAGCGCCATTCAAGCTGAGCGGCATCCGGGGTTACGAAGACACGCCAACCGACAAAGTTCTCCGCTTTTCTCAGCAGTCCTCGATAGAGTTGGATCCAAATTGTGGTATCGATACCGCCGCTTCGATGGATGAATGGCACGGTGTCACCGTGATGACGGAAATTGCTCTGGCCGACTTCATCCAGGCCCGGTCCCGTCGCCGCACGGCGGCCGCGGCTGTCCAGCCAGAAACGACCGGCTTGGCGCAGCAATCTGTTTCCCAACAGCAGGAACTCTTCGCCTCCGCTTAGCTTCTTGTCTTTGCTGTAGCAGCACCAGAAATCCACTCGTTGAACAGGAAACTTTCTATGAAAACGTATTCAGCCTGGGGCGAAAGCCGGCAATCCCTCGACCACTTTCTGGTAATCGGCGACGTTGTCGATCAGGAAATGGCCGATTACTTCGTCAACGTCCTACCCCCGGTTTCAATGTCGGGGCTTCTGGTGCAGATCGGGGAGCCTGTGAAGGATGTTGCAGGCCGCCCGACGTACGCCACGCTACGCAGGAGCAGCGCGCGTGAATGGGTTTACGCTGGCAATTGCTATCGGGGCGCGTCTGCGGAGCCCGCAGAGCCCACGCGGGGTATGTCTGACCTTGCTATCGACATCCTCCGCGCCACCCACGACGGTAACGACCTGGCGCCGCGGGACCTCGCGCTTGTCGAGGGAGCCGTCAACGGGCACCTCAACGAGCTTGGCAACGCGGCCATGGTCGCGCTCCACGCCAACGCGACAAAGCTGGAAGGCTACACGTCGCCCTCCCCTGTAAACAAATGAAGGATACCGGAGTGGCATTTCTTGCCGCTTATCAAAAAGTAGATTATCGGAAAATAGATTATCAAAAACCTGATAACCTCTTTCTTGATAAACAGACTTGGAGATAGCAAATGGATTCTAAGAGCAACCCGTTCAGATTTGGCGGCGATCTCGGTGCTGACGAAATCGTTGACCGAGTGGAGGAAACTGCGCTGGTCGAGTCGACCATACGCAATGGTGAAAAGCTGTTCCTGATCGGTCCGCGGCGGTTCGGGAAAACTTCCATTCTCCGTTCCGCTGATGAGAACCTCACTGCCGCCGGCGCTGTCGTCCTTAGACTTGATGCCGAGGCCTACCCCACTATCGACATGCTTGTGTCAAAGATCGTTACTGCTGCGGCCACGCGTCTGAAGGGTAAGCTGGATCTAGGAATCGAGCAGATCAGCCGTTTCTTTTCGAGGCTCAAGCCGGAAATTACGTATGACGGTGTGGAACAGGAACTCTCGATCAGCCTCGGAGTTGATTCAACCGCGAAGGAGAACCGTCCCGTCAAATTGCTTACGGACGCGCTCGACGGTTTAGAGGCACTCGCTCTTTCTCAGCCCCGCTCGCGACCTGTCGGTCTGATTATTGACGAATTTCAGGCGGTAGTCGCCCGTGGGGGAATTGAAGCCGAGGCTCAGATTCGCGCCGCAATCCAGGAACATCGACGGGTTGGCTATGTCTTTGCTGGTTCACAGACCCGAATCATGACAGATATGACCCAGCGGCACGAACGACCGCTTTACCGCTTAGGAACAAACAGATTCATTGGCCCGCTACCAGCCGACGAGTTCTCCGCTTACCTACTGAGACACTTTCGGCGGGGAGGATTTGCTGCACCCACTGCAGCACCCGTCCAGAGCATTCTTAACTTAGCTGAAGAGGTCCCATTCAATGTGCAGATGCTGGCTCACAATTGCTGGGAAGAGCTGCGAAACAAGAGCGGCTCAAAGCAGCCAAAACTGACCGTGCAGCTCGTTGAAGCAGCCTTGCGGCGAACGGTGAACGGCCTCGATCCCTGGTATACGGAATCCTGGACTCGGTTGACGACCGTACAACAGAAAACCCTTCTTGCAGTTATTCGGCGTCAAGGCACAGGAATGAGTTCGTCCGAAGCCGCACGCTCGCTCGGCCTTGCCGTCTCATCGCTCCAATCAGCGATCCGAGGCCTCCAGGACCAGAACATCCTGCGCGACGACCCTGCCGCCGGGCGCATTCGCTTGCGCTTCGTCGATCCATTTTTTCCGCACTGGGTCAGAATGGTCGTCATCCGATAAACGGAGGGTGGTAACGCGGGCTACATCAGCAGCGGAATTCCGACGACGCGTCTTCGCACAGAAAGGTCTCCCATGAACTGTTTCGATGCTGCGTCCGACGAAAACGCCCGTTCCCCCATCCCGGACAGCGCCCTCAATTGGTTTCCTCCAATCGCCGCAGCTGGCCTGCCTGTGCCGCGCACGGAGTTTGTGCTCTACGATCCCTTTACCTTATATCCAGTTCTCGACTGCGAACCGATGGGAGATTTCCCGAAAGAAGTCCTTTACGACGCCTGCAAACGAATTGGATATCCGGTATTCCTTCGCACAGACCTGGCAAGCGCAAAACATGGAGGCCCGTCCGCATTCAAGGTGGAATCCCCCGATCGGCTCATGCAGTGCGTCTTCGAGACGTTTGAAGATAATTGCTTGAAGGATATTGCCGGCGCTACCCATGCATTCATGGTTCGTCAGTATGTCGCCATCCAACACACGTTCACCGCCTTCCGAGGACTCCCTATCGGACGAGAATGGCGATTCTTCGCAGACCAGGCCAACGTCCTTTGCCATCATTTCTATTGGCCAGAAGAAGCATTGACCAATGCACAGACCCAGGGACTGGACTGGCGTGTTCAATTGCACGAACTCGCATCACCTCTTGTCACCAATGACCTCGCTGCATTGTCGGATATGGCATTGCGTGCGGTCGGGGCGATTGGCGCTGGCGCATGGTCAGTCGATTTCGCGCTGGATGTCGATGGAAAATGGTGGTTGATCGATATGGCCACGGCTGGTCGTTCCTGGCATCCAGATTGCTCCGCCAAATAGTGGGTCGCGCACAAGCACGCTATGGTGTGCGCTGGCCGCTGCCACGTGCGCAATTCCAGCCCAGGTGGAACACCTCATCAAGCCTCAAGCCCCATAACATCCAGAAAGAAGGAACCATGGGAGCAACAGTTACCACCGACCGCCGAGTCGGAGCATTCATCTCGCCTTGCGGTAAAACGATCTATGTCCTCGCGGAATCCAGCTACGAGAAAAACTGCACGCCGCACACGCCAAGCTGGTCATGCATCGGGATCGGCGAGATTAGCGCCGTTCTCCGCCGTATCTTCGCGTGCGGTTCGTCCTGCGAGGGCGGCATGCTGCAGAATCGTAACGGGCACATCAGTCCCGAGGGCTACATTCGCTCATGGCTCGAGGAGTTGAAAGCTCCGCTCGAAATGCGCGACTTCCAACTCGACCTCAAGGCGGGTGCGGGCTTTTACGCCACAGTCCAGAACGAGAACATGAAGAGCGTTTCCGAGGCCCTAATCTCTATCGGACGCGTCGACATTTCTACCTCGCTGCTCGCCGGCGAAACCTTTACGATA
>NZ_DATKQC010000182.1:0-4246 GCF_035532915.1 Edaphobacter sp. | reverse complement strand
TGCATCGCTGCGCAGGGGTTGTGGCGGCTGGGCCATTATCTGGCGCGAGTCCGGCAGCGCATGGAGGACGGCAGGCGGTACCGGCAGGCGGCCCTCACCGTTGCCCGCACGTTGCTTGCAGAGCCCTACTTGTCAACCAGCCCTTCCCACCAGGGGCTGATTTTGCATTCGGTTTACCACCGGCCGCAAGGCTGGGACGCCGTGCCGGAAGGCCGCAAAGCGCCCTGCGGGGAATCCTCGATGTGGGGTGACTATCACGCGCGCGAACTGGCGCTGGTGCTGCTGCGCGAAGCGCGGCAGGAGCCGGACCTCTATTTCTTCAACATCTGACATGGCAATGCTAAGCCAGCTTCAGAACCGTCAGGGCATAGCTTTAGCCATGCCGTTTCGCGGCCCCAGCATTCACTTGAGTTCGATCTGGGGGCTTAGCCCGTATTTCTCACCGATCAACTGAATGGGGGGATGAGATGCGATTGGGGTGGTGCAGAGGAGATTGGGAGTGGTGCGATTCTCAAGGGATGGGGCACGAGCTAATTTTGAGCAAGGGATGACACTCCGCGGGGCTCTGGGCAGTGCGGTTTGGGCCTGCGCGGGCACAGTTCGCCCTGGCAAAGTTGGCTGACCACGAAGCGGTTGGGGGAGCACGGTTTTCAGCAGGGACCGGGGGAAGCTTGCAATTGGGCGCAGGCTTGCGCGAACAGGTTGGGGTAAGGATAGCCTTCCGCCATCGACACCCAGACCCGTCGCACCGTGATGCGGACGAGCGCTCCGATCTTCAGCAGCTTCAGCCGAATCGTCGAGCACTGTGCCTGGGCCAATTCGGTTTCTTTCAATCCCAACCGGCGCAGCGCCTCCATCAGTGCGTAGGCCATCGAGGAAAAGTAAAGTCGAATCTGGTTGCTGCGCAGCAACGCCGTCGAGGTGCGGTCGGCAAACAGCATCAACTGCTCTTTGATCCGATTCTCCATCTCGCCGCGCGCGCAGTAGAGCTCTTCATAAAGCTGCCGCGCTTCCCAGGCTTCCGGCCCCAGCGACGTCACCACGAAACGCGGATTCGATCCCTTCTCCAGATGCTCGGCCTTCGCCACCACCCGCCGCGCCCGCGACCAACTCTCCCGCGTCTGATAGCGAAACTCCTTAAACACCCGAGCCGCCTGCCCGGTGGCCTGAAACTCCGTCGCCGCCTGTTCCTGTTCCTCGATGATCTCTGCCTTCAGCCGATCGTTCTTCGGCAGCCCCAGCACGTAATCCACACCTTCCTGCTCGCACCAGCTCATCAGCGCTTCGCGGCAGAATCCCGCATCGCCCCGCAGCGTGATCTTCACCCGCGGCCAGGCTTCGCGAATCCCGGCCACGATCCGCGCGACTTCCTCCACACAACCGGCCGAGGCATCGATGTTCGAAGGCCGCAGGCGCGCGCACAGCAGATGATCGCCGCAGAAGATATACAGCGGCAGATAGCAGTAGCCCCCGTAGTAGCCGTGGAAGAACCGCCCTTCCTGGTTGCCGTGCAGCGGGTCGTCGGTCGCGTCCAGGTCCAGCACGATCCCGGCCGGAGGCTCCGCATACGCCTCCAGAAAAATCTTCACCAGCAGACGGTCCACCGCTTCCAGGTCGAGCGCAATCTTCTTGTAGCGCTCCTCGTCCTTGACCACCGCCGCGGTCAGTTCCAGCCGGTTCAGCGTGCTCTTGCCCGCCAATGCCTTGCCCCGGTCGCGCTCCCGCGCCCGGCTCCCGCCCGTCGGATCGGGCTTCTCCGCCAACACCGCCAGCAGCGGGTCGCGGCGCAGTTGGTCGTGATCGTTCAGGTCTTCGTAGCCCAGCGCCAGCCCGTAGACGCGCTGCGCCACCAACTCCCGCACCGTGTGCTCGATCTGCCCCGCCGCCCGATGGTCCCGAAAACAGGCCGCGAAACGCGCGATGATCCTCGTCCGTTTCTCGACTTCGCGCAGCAGCAACCCGCCCGCGTCCGTGGTGATCGCACCACCGTCAAACCGCCCCACCACTTGCCGTTGATTCAGGGGATGAAATTCGAAGGACTCCTGGTTACACTCTGTCAACATAAGTCTGTCGCTTCTCCTTGGCACAAGTGCTTCTCGTCAAAGATACTTCTGCCTGAAGTGACAGCCTTTTTCAATTCCCCGTGAGATATTCGGGTTAAGCATAACCAGCTCTATGACGGCTCCAAGCTCTTCTGCCGCCCAGACCAGATCTCAATACAGGCGGCTTGATTGCAAAAATATCTTGACCTTCAAAGAGAGAAGCTACCCCCTACACGATCTGCAAGCCTTCCCTGGTCCTTCGGCGGCCCTTCCTGGCAGGGGGAATAAGAGGCGCGGTGAGTTTTTCGTAGAGGGCAAAGAGATGCTCCACGCGCTGCCGGTCGTTCTGGAAGGGTTGGGGGCGGTAGCAAAGGTCAACCGCGCGGTCGAGGTCGGCGTGCGCTTTGACCAGCGCCGGCGGCATCGCCAAAGGGTCGTATAAATCGGCCAGCGTCGCGTCGGGAAATTTCTTGCGCGCGTCCAACACCGCTTGCGCGGCGTCCCGCACGGCGACGCGCTGTCTCTCCCTCGGCATGTCAGGCCAGGGGAAGTTGTTGTAAACAATGTCCTTTGAGTAGCGGTAGCGCGACTCCAACCGTCCGCAAACTTGCCGCATCCAAGCCATGTGCATGGCCGAGGAGAGAACGCCGAAGTGATAGAGAGTCGCATCAGGGACGACGCAACAAAGATTGCTTGCGATAACGCTTTTCGACGTGAACCCGATAGGAATGTAAAGCCGCTTCTCCGAACTCACCAGCGGAACAAGAAGGTAGTCTGTCATTGGCTGAGCAATTTGGGCAAAGAGCGTCGGAGTCATCGCTTTCTTACGCGTGGCTTCTGCCTTGCTTGCGAGCCGCATAGTGCGGACGCCTTGAACTCGTTTCTTGATCTCGGGTAAGCGATTTAATTCTTCGGGCGGAATGCCAACAAGCCATAGACACCAGCGTTCAATCCCATTGAGGAACTCATCCGCGCCAGTAAAAGGACGAATCCACTTTGCAGCTTCCGGTTCGAGGCGAAGAAGAGCTTCCTTCTCCTCGGTGGTCATTAGGAAGTTGCCGCCGTCTCTTGGCTGGCTTCCCCAAGCCATATTAGGTACATCACAGATCGGACCGCTTCGATTTGTTATGCAAACATCCGGACTCTCAACGAGAAATGGGCCAATGTTTCGGACAGGTGAAACAGAGACTTTCTTGCTGTCCGAGTCGTGGTCGTAAATGCGTTTGCCGTCGGTGGCGAACGCACCGAAGCCGACGATAACGACGTGAACGTGGGCTTTGCCGCGCGCTTCGCTTTCCCAGGCAAAAGTGCGATGTGCGAAGTGAATCTTGATTCCGCGCGCAAAAAGCTCGCGCCATAGAATGCCAGCTTGTTCGCCTTGAGAAATGGAATTTGTAGAGACAAACCCAACGCAGATTTGCGTTCCTCGAATGTATTCAGAGGCGACGAGATACCAAGCTCCCACGTAGTCCAAAACGCCAACGCCTTTCAAGTTGCGTGAAGCCACCATCATGTCGGCGCGTTGCGCCGCGGTCATGAACATTGCACCCACAAATGGCGGATTGCCGAGGACGAAGTTGCATTTTTCGGGCGGAAGGATTTTCTTCCAATCAAGCCGTAGCGCGTTGCCACACACGATGGTGGGAGATTTCTTGAGCGGAAGTCGCACGAAGTATTGGCCGAAGGCTTCCGAAAGGCGGATGTTCATCTGGTGGTCCATAAGCCACATGGCGACTTCGGCGATGCGCGCGGGCCACTCGCTGATCTCGATGCCGTAGAAGGCGTCCACGTCCACCAATGATAAGCTGTGGATGTCGAGATTCGGCTGGTCGCCGGGAAAGAGCAGCTTGAGGATTTCTATTTCCAGCAGCCGCAACTCGCGGTAGGTGATGACCAAAAAGTTGCCGCAACCACATGCCGGGTCCAGAAAGCGGAGTCCGGCGAGCTTTTCATGGAAACGCTTGAGTTCGGCTTTGTTATTTTTGGCGTGCTCGAACTCTGCGCGGAGGTCGTCCAAAAACAGGGAACGGATAACTTTAAGAATGTCCCGTTCGCTGGTGTAGTGCCCGCCAATCTGACGCCGCTCCCTTGGCTCCATGACGGCCTGAAAGAGTGAACCGAAAATGGCCGGCGAGATGCGCGACCAATCGAAGTGCGTGCAGGCCAGCAGCGCATTGCGCATGTCGCGGTTAAAGTCTGCGAAG
>NZ_DATKQC010000181.1:0-4498 GCF_035532915.1 Edaphobacter sp. | reverse complement strand
CCAAAAGTTTCAGACTTGGTGAAGCGCGGTCTAGTAGCAGAGCGCTACGCAGTAGATGCCGTAGCGGACGGTCGAGAGGGACTTGAGTTCGCCGAAGCATATTCGTATGACCTCATTATTCTCGATCTCATGCTGCCAGGGCTTACAGGCCCCGAAGTACTTCAACGAATTCGTCGCACGAATACTTTTATTCCCGTGCTGGCACTTACTGCCCGCGATTCGATCGACGACAAGGTGCATCTCTTCGAACTTGGCGTTGACGACTATCTGACAAAGCCCTTCGCTTTCGCGGAGTTGCTGGTCCGAGTCAAAGCACTGCTGCGCCGCGGTCCGGTCAACCGATCCAGCACTCTGCGCATCGGCGATCTCGAATTAGATCGTCTAACGCAACAAGTGAAGCGAGCGGGGCGGCGAGTGGATCTTACCGCGAAGGAATACTCTCTGCTGGAATACTTAATGCAAAATGCAGAACGAGTACTATCTCGCAACATGATCATCGAACATGTCTGGGACCAGAGCTTCGATGGCATCACCAATATAGTGGATGTCTATGTGCGCCACCTGCGGAGTAAAGTGGATGATGGCTACAAACCTAAAATGATCCACACGGTGAGGGGTACAGGCTATGTGATCCGGGCAGCAGGAATTGAGCCATGAACCGGAGATCGCTTCGGTACCGTATCACGAGTTTTTTTGTGGGATTTCTGGCGCTTGCCCTGGTGGTCTTTAGTATCGCTGTTTACCTCGGTGTCAGAACCTTCTTGACGAGATCCCTGGAGCAAACACTAGCTAATGATGCCCGAAACATCGCCACCGACTATCTTGCGCAAAGAAATACTAAGGGCGATGGATGGTTTCTCGGAGAGCTCACTGAGGCCTATCCTCCCGGTCTCGGACATCAATTCATACGCATCTCGCAGGGGAGCAAGGTACTTTTCGAATCAGGTAATATGCGTGACCCCTATGTAAGCACGTCCAAACTCCCGATGCCATCAAAGCCCGCCTGGGTGAATGCAATCCACCGCGAGACGGCGGCCAGTGGACAGCGTCTGATGATCTATACCCTTGCCTACCAAGAATCAGGTAGACCTCAGATTCTTGTGGAGAGCGGAACGACCATCGATTCAATCCGACATGTGCTGCGCAGCCTTTTCGTGATTTTGCTATTGACTATACCTGTCATCCTGATCATTGCATCCGTTGGCGGCCACGCTTTGATGTCGCGTTTGCTGTTGCCCGTCGTGGTGCTGACCGATCAGGCTGAGCGGATAGGGCGAAAGGATATGGGCGAAAGGCTGGCGGTGATTCCAAGCGGGGACGAGTTGGAGCGTCTCTCCCTTTCACTGAATAAGATGATTGAGCGGCTAGAAGATACGCTCGCTCATAATCATCGGTTCTCGGCGGATGCGTCCCACGAACTGCGAACGCCCCTGACCATTATCCATGGGCAGCTTGAGGAATTGACGCAGAGATCCGATCTCTCCGCGGTGGCAAAAGATGGTATCGGCAGTGCGCTGGAGGAGACAGATCGGATGTCACGCATTGTTGAGAGCCTTATGACGATCACGCGACTGGACTGCGGCGGAGAGCGCATCCAAATGATTCCCGTAGATCTCATGGCGATGGCATCTACAACCGTGGAGCACATGCACCTGCTTGCGGAAGAGAAAAGCATCTCTCTCGTCTGCAAATCTGGTTTGCCGGTCTATGTAACTGGTGATCCGATGCGCCTGAAGCAGGTGATGGTGAATCTTCTGGATAATGCCATCAAATACACCGCCTTTGGTGGCGCTGTTACCGTTAGTGCCGTGACAGAGGGAGAACGAGCCGTAGTTAGTGTTTCAGACAGTGGCATTGGCATTCCGGAAGAAGCTGTGCCGTTCATCTTCGACCGCTTTTACAGAGCGGACAAGGGACGCTCTCGCGAATCAGGAGGAGCCGGCCTCGGACTTGCGATCGTGAAATCGATCTGCAGTGCCCATGATGCTGTGATCTCGGTAAAGAGCAACGACGGTCGAGGGACGACGATGCAAATGGAGCTACCATTGTTGCTGCCGTCGCCTTCTCGGATCAAAGATGCGCAGATGGCTACTGAACGAGTCCCAGGGGGATATCTGCGCGTGGCAGATGATGGTCCTGAAGAGAAGACGATTCAACCATCTAAGAATTCCTAAAGGCAACAACGTTGCAGATCGGCAGCGGCCAAGGCACGATTCCATCCATGCTATTTCCTGAAGAAATCATCAGACAAGCTATTTCACGGCTTTCAAGCCCAGCAATATGCACAGCTACCCGAAGCGCGCGACAGCAGGTTTTTGTGCTCGGCCCATTTTTCAATTCACGGTGAATGAGTCATTAAAAGATCATGAAAAGTTAAGAAAATTCTACGATCTCCGCTAAAGCTATATCCATCATCTCGGCTTGCGGCTTTTGCCTGAATAGCTTTTCATGTGCGCTTCACGTTGATTCTATTGCACGAGTATTTAAAAGTATGGATATCTAAGCGAGCCATATGCTGCAGCCAAAGAGCGAATCGAGGAATTCTGTTATACGCCGAAATACCTCGACCATTGATCCATCCGCATCATCAGACAAAACCTTCCCTTACGCCCCCAAAAATTACGAATGCAAAACTTCTGAATGAGGAATAACTCTATGAAATCGGTCCCTTCCACCGCCACTCCACCCACCACCAACAAGCACCTCATCCGCTGGGTCGAAAAGATGGCGGAGCTGACCCAGCCCGATCATATCCACTGGATCGACGGCTCCCAAAAAGAGTACGACCATCTCTGCGACGTCCTCGTCGAAGCCGGAACCTTCTTTCCCCTTAACGAAAAGCTCTGGCCAGGCTGCTTCTACGCCCGCTCGGCACCCAACGACGTCGCCCGCGTCGAAGACCGCACCTTCATCTGCTCGCTCTCCAAAGACAACGCCGGGCCCACCAACAACTGGGAAGACCCCTTCACCATGCGCCGCAAGCTCAAGCAGCTCTTTCGCGGCAGCATGAAGGGACGGACCATGTACGTCATGCCCTTCAGCATGGGCCCGGTCGGTTCGCCCATGTCGCAGATCGGCGTCCAGCTCACCGACTCCGCCTACGCCGTCGTCAATATGCGCATCATGGCCCGCATCGGCGCGCCCGTCTTCGCCGAGATCGACAAGGACATCAAGCGCGTCGTGCCCTGCCTGCACTCCATCGGCGCACCGCTCGCGCCAGGAGAAAAAGACGTCCCCTGGCCCTGCAACGACACCAAGTACATCGTCCACTTCCCCGAGACCCGCGAGATCTGGAGCTACGGCTCGGGCTACGGCGGCAACGCCCTGCTCGGCAAGAAATGCTTCGCCCTGCGCATCGCCTCTAACATCGCCCGCGACGAGGGCTGGATGGCCGAGCACATGTTAATCCTCGGCGTCGAATCCCCACCCGACAAGAAGGGTAAGACCGAAAAGACCTACGTAGCCGCAGCCTTCCCCTCGGCCTGTGGCAAGACCAATTTCGCTATGATGATCCCGCCCGCAGGCTTCGATGGCTGGAAGGTCTGGACCGTCGGCGACGACATAGCCTGGATCAAGCCCGATGCAAATGGTCAACTTCGCGCCATCAACCCGGAGGCAGGCTTCTTCGGCGTAGCTCCCGGCACCAGCGCCAGGACCAACCCCAACGCCATGGCGACGCTAGCCCGAAACACCATCTTCACCAACGTCGCCCTCACCCCCGACGGCGGCGTCTGGTGGGAGGGCATGACCGACACTCCCCCCACCGAGTGCCTCGACTGGCAGGGCAACAAGTGGACCCCCGCCATCGGCAAAAAGACCGGACGCCCCGCCGCCCATCCCAACGGACGCTTCACCGCTCCCGCCAGCCAGTGCCCCACCATCGACCCGGCATGGGAGGCCCCCGACGGCGTTCCCATCTCTGCCTTCATCTTCGGCGGCCGTCGCGCCAACACCATGCCGCTCGTCTACCAGGCCTTCAACTGGTCCTCCGGCATCTATATAGGAGCCACCATGGGCAGCGAGACCACCGCCGCCGCCGCGGGAGCCCTCGGAAAAGTCCGCCGCGATCCCATGGCCATGCTTCCCTTCTGCGGCTACCACATGGGCGACTACTTCCGTCACTGGCTGCGGATGCAGCGCAATCTCTCCGCCACCCCGCGCATCTTCCACGTCAACTGGTTCCGCAAGGACGCCGACGGTAAATTCCTCTGGCCCGGCTTCAGCGAAAACATGCGCGTCCTTAAATGGATCGTCGACCGCGCCCACGGCCGCGCCCTGGGCAAGGAGACCCCCATCGGTTGGACGCCCCACTATGAAGACATCAACTGGAAGGGCCTCGACTTCCCCCGCAAGACCTTCGAAGAGCTGCAAACCGTCGACCGCACCCAGTGGAGGCATGAGGTGATGGACCACGAAGAGTTGTTCCTGCTCGTCCACGACCACCTCCCTCCGGAGATGATCTACGAGCGCGAACTGCTCATCTGCCGCCTCTGAAACG
>NZ_DATKQC010000180.1:0-2472 GCF_035532915.1 Edaphobacter sp. | reverse complement strand
CCGGTGCAAAGCTTTTGTATGTCATTGAGCAAGTGCGTGGCAAGTCAGGCGTTCTTGCGGTGATGGACGATCCCCGGAGCTTGCTCGCGGTGTACAACCAGTGCGCGAAGGCGAAGCACGAACCCTTCCGGTTCGACCCTGAGTTGGCAAAACGGCTGGAGACAATGGGCGGAATCGCTGAACTGACTTCGGCTGCTTTCTTTGGAGCGTAGCTCTGCCTCTAGTCATCCAAAGACTGCTGGCAAAAACCTACAAGGAGAGATCGAATTCATGGAACAGCGCTTCAATTATTTCAAGGCAGCACCGGATGCTTACAGGGCGATGAGTGGCCTGGAGTCTTATCTGCATGGGTGTGGTCTCGAGGAAGGGCTGTTGCATCTGGTAAAGCTGCGGGCCTCGCAGATCAACGGCTGTGCGTTCTGCCTGGACATGCACTGGAAGGACCTGCGGTCGATTGGAGAAGAGGAGCAGCGCTTGTATTCGCTCGACGCCTGGCGCGAGTGCCAGTGGTATACCGACCGCGAGCGTGCCGCACTGGCCTGGACCGAGGCATTGACGCTCGTGACGCAGGGTCATGTCCCCGATGCTGTGTATGAAGAGGCGCGGAAGCAGTTCAATGAAAAAGAGCTGACCGATCTGAGCATCGCCATCACCACCATCAATGCCTGGAACCGGCTCAGCATCGCAGCACGGACGACTCCGGGAATGTATAAAGTCGGTGCCTACAAATCCCACACACAGTAGGCCAATCGAAACGCTGGCTTATGTCGGCGTTTCGCTACATCCGTCTCAGGAAATGGATCTGGCAGCGAGGATAGGATGACAGGATTGGAGACGATTGCGCTTGCCGGCTTGGTGGCTGGCACGTTGGATATCACGGCTACCTCGACACTGTTCGCTCTGCAGGGCCTTTCGCTCGAGAGGCTCTGGCAGGGCATTGCCAGCGGTGCTTTGGGCGGTTCTGCCTTCCACGGAGGGAAGAAGACGGCTGCCGCCGGGCTGCTCTTTCACTTTGCGATTGCGTTTACTGTGGCCGCCGTCTACTACGGATTGAGCCGACTGTGGCCTGTCCTGGTAGAGAGCCCTTTTGTATGGGGCACGGTGTATGGTGCCGCCGTTCACGTGGTGATGAGCCGCATCGTGCTTCCGTTGTCGGCGGCGCCGAAGCGAGTATTTTCAGCCAAGGCCTTTCTGATTCAACTGGCGATTCACCTCTGCTTCGTCGGGCTTCCGGTTGCGCTGGTGGTCAGTCACTTTTCTCGATAAGACTTTCCTTCCTGCAGCTCCGTTTGGTCATTCCGAGCGGAGTTCTGGTATGGTGGGCGCGCTGGAAGTTTGGCGCTCAGCAGCGTTGCGGCTGGGCCTTCCGGACGAAGGAGGATGAATGCTGCGAAGAGATTTTCTGGGGCTGGCGGCGACGGCCGCGCTGGCGGGCACATCGGGAATGGCTGAGGCTACGACGCCTGCTGGAGCGAGGGGCACCCCTGTGCGGCTGGGCCGGACGATGGACCTGGGGTTGGTCATCTCGCCGTTTCATGGGCCGGAGGAGACGATCAAGCGGGTGCATGATCTGGGGCTCTCTACCTGCTTTCTCTCTCTCGATGCCTATATCGGCAAATTTACGCCGGAGCTGGCGACGCAGATGCGTGGGCTGCTCGACCGCTATGGCGTAAAGGCGACCGCTGTGGAAGTAGTGGGGCCGGGCAAACTGGTGTGGGATTTCATGCAGGGGCCATCGACCATTGGGCTGGTTCCTCGGGCCACACGAGCGGTGAGGATGGATGCGCTCCGACAGGTCTCCGACTTTGCCAAGCTGGTGGGAGTGGGTCAGGTGCAGACGCACTGCGGATTCATTCCCGAGGACCCCGCCGATCCACTCTATGCGGAGGCGGTGGTTGCGATTCGCGAGGTGGCCAAGCACTGCGCGGGCAATGGGCAGGACTTTCTGATGGAGACCGGACAGGAGACGCCGACGACCATGTCGCGGATGCTGCGCGACGTAGCCCAGCCGAATCTCGGCGTGGGACTGGATACGGCCAACCTGATCCTGTATGGCAAGGCGAACCCGGTAGACGCGGTGGACATTCTGGGGCCGCATGTGAAGAGCATTCATGCCAAGGACGGACGATGGCCGACCGACCCCAACAAGCTCGGGGAAGAGGTGCTGATCGGCACCGGACTGGTTGATTTTCATAAGGTATTCGCCAAGCTGCACCATCTGGGGTACAACGGCGCGGTAACGATTGAGCGTGAGACCTCGGGGCCGCAGCAGATTGCCGATGTGCGCGAGGAGAAGGCGTATCTGGATAAGGTTTTGTCCGATGTGATTGGCTGACGATTGCGGAAACAAGGGAGAGCGCATGAAAGGGATGGACAGGAGAGCATTTGTGAAGGCGGGGGCAGCAGCCTCGGGCCTCTTGCTGTTGAAATCGAAGACGGCGTTTGGATACGAGGCTAATTCGGCAGTGCGTC
>NZ_DATKQC010000179.1:0-24327 GCF_035532915.1 Edaphobacter sp. | reverse complement strand
AGCAGCGCAGGAATCTCCTTCGCCAGCGCCTCAGCGCTTCGCGTATCGCTGACCGTTACCCGCGCTCCCTGCGCACGCAAAAACAGCGCAGACGACAGCCCGCTCTTACCCAACCCCACCACCAAAACCCGCTTATTCTTCAGTTCCATAACTTTTCCAATCTCTTAATCAGCGTAACTTCAACGTAGTCAAAGCAAACAGCGCAAACACCAGCGCCATAATCCAGAACCGCGCAATCACCTTCGACTCCGACCACCCCATCAGCTCAAAGTGATGATGCAGCGGAGCCATCTTGAAGATGCGTTTCCCATTTCGCAGCTTGTAGCTCCCAACCTGGAGCATCACGCTCACTGCCTCCAGAATAAACACCCCACCGATAAATGGCAGCAACAGTTCCTGCTTAATGACCACAGCCACCGTGCCGATCGCCCCGCCCAGCGCGAGACTTCCCACGTCCCCCATAAAGATCTCCGCCGGATGAGCGTTGTACCAAAGGAACCCGATACTCCCACCCACCATGGCCCCGCAAAACACGGTCAACTCGCTCACCAGCGGCATCCGCTGCAACTCCAGATAATCGGCAAAGACCACATGTCCGCTCACATAGGTCAGCACCGTCAGCGCGCCTGCCGCAATAATGGTGCAGCCAATCGCCAGGCCATCCAAGCCATCGGTAAGATTCACCGCATTGCTCGAGCCCGCAATCACAATCATCACGAAGACGACAAAACCCACATACGCCAGCCACCAGAGATGCGGCATGTGCAACAGGCTGTCGATCACCAGATCAGGACGAAAGCGCTTCGCGAACGGCACCATCAGCCGGGTCGAATAGTTGCCATGCGTCTCCAGCCCCACCAGCACCACGGCCACGCCGCCGCTTACCAGAAGCTGCAATCCCAGCTTGGCCCACGCCGTCAGTCCCTGGTTCCTGCGATGCACCACCTTGATGTAATCGTCCGCAAATCCGATTGCGCCAAAGAGCAGCGTCGACATCATCACCAGCCATACCAGCGGATTCGACAAATCGGACCACAGAAACGTCGGTACCAGAATCGATATCAGGATCAGGACGCCGCCCATCGTGGGCGTGCCGCTCTTCTTCTGGTGCGACTGCGGCCCCTCTTCGCGGATGTACTGCCCGATCTGAAACTCGCGCAGCTTCTCAATGACATACGGCCCGATCAACAGGCCGATCAGCAGCGCCGTCAGACTTCCGCAGACCGTACGAAACGTGAGGTAGCGGAAGATGCGGAAGATGCGAAAGTAAGGAAATAGCTTCTGATAGAGCAGCCAATAGAGCAAAACGTCTCCGCCTTCAAATCACAGTCAGGATTGGCGGCGCTCAGGTCCGGCCGCAAACTCATCGCTATCTTAACAGGCGTACGCCCTCTCGCCGCGCGCATTTTCCGTCGCGAACCAAGGCGCATTCCGTCTCCGATCTGAATGTTATGACATCAGCACCGCTAAAGCCCGCTCCAGCTTCACTCCACGCGATGCCTTTAACAACACAGCATCTTCCGCACGCACGTTTGCTTGCAACCACTTCCCAGCCGCATCCGCGTCCGCCACAAACTCCGCATCCACGCCGCCTTCACGAGCAGCCCTGACCAATGCCTCCGCCGCACCACGCACACCAATCACCGTGGTCACGCCACGCTCCGCCATCCGCTGCCCACAGGCTGCGTGCAGCGCCTCACCCTCCGGCCCCAGTTCCAGCATCTCTCCGGCTACCACGATGTGCCGCTCGCCCGGCATCGCCATCAAGGCATCGACCATCGCGTCCAGCGCACGCGGATTGGAATTGTAACAATCATTGATGAGCGTTGCGCCGCGCCAGTGAACCACCTCGCCACGCTTGTCTCCCGCTCGCAACTCTCCCACTGCGGCTGCACATTCGGCAAGCGCCATGCCGCTTCGCAGCCCTGTCGCAATCGCCGCCAGAGCATTAGGAACGTTATGCCGCCCCAGCATTCGCAGCTGTACGCTGGCGCGTTCTCCCTGCACCTCTACCGTAAACACAACGCCCTCCGCGCCCACTTCTGCCACGTGCACAGCGCGTACCTCTGCCCCCTCGTTCAGCCCATAGAAGACCGCCCGTTCTCCCAACCCTCTCCCAAAGGACGCAACATAGTTATCGTCGAAGTTCAGTACCGCTACCCCATCCGCAGGGAGCGCCTCAATCAACTCGTACTTCGCCCGCGCAATGCCCTCAATTCCATCCGGAAAAAACTCAAGGTGCACCGGGCCAACATTCGAGACCACCGCCCAATCCGGCTCCGCAATCCTCGCCAGCGCCGCAATCTCTCCAGCATGGTTCATCCCCATCTCGATGACCGCGACCTCATGCTCCCGCTCCAGCTTCATCAACTGCAACGGCAGCCCAAATCCATTGTTCAAATTTCCCTGCGACTTCAGTACCTTAAATCGCGCCGAGAGCACATGCGCCACAGCATCTTTCGTGGTGGTCTTCCCTGCCGACCCCGTCACACCGATTACCCGCCCCCCCCACTGCCGCCGCACTGCATTGGCTAACTTCTGCAGCGCCGTCAATACGCAATCGTCGCAGTCGGAGACCCGCAGCAATTTCGTCTCATCCACCTCCGCAGGCACTACCCACCGATTGCTGACCACCGCCGCAACCGCGCCATCGGCAAGCGCCGCCTGGACATACTCATGCCCATCCAACCGCTCGCCCTTTACAGCAAAGAAAAGATCGCCAGCCCCAATCGTCCGCGAATCGATCGAATACCCCAACGCCTCCGCAGAGGTATCGAACTCCCCGTCCGCGTGAATCCAATCTGCAACCTGACCCAATGTTAGTTTCATGCAATCTCCCTTAAAACTCCGGCAGCCACGGCTACGTCGTCAAACGGCACGGTTCCGTCGTGCAGAATCTGCACCTTCTCATGGCCTTTGCCTGCCAGCAGCACAATGTCTCCAGCTTTCGCCGAACGAATCGCAATCTCAATCGCTCCCGCGCGGTCTTCTTCTACGATGCACGTTGTACCTGTCGCAGTGACACCCGCCAGCGCCTCTTCGATAATCCCCATCGGCCCTTCGCTGCGCGGATTGTCGCTGGTCAATACCACCAGATCACTCCCCTCGCCCGCAACCCTCCCCATCCGTGGCCGCTTCGTCCGGTCTCTATCTCCACCACAACCAAAAAGCGTGATGACCCGGCCGCCGCGGTCCTTCACTAACTCGCGTCCCAGCGCGATCAAATTACGCAGGGCATCGTCCGTATGGGCATAATCCACCACCACCATAATGCCCGTATCTCCCGCAGGCACCACCTCAAACCGTCCCGGCACCTGCGCACCCGAGGCTGCTCCTGCAACAATCTCGTCCAGCATCAATCCACGAGCCCACGCCGACGCGCTCGCCGCAAGCAGGTTGTAGACATTGACCCGGCCCGTCAACGGCGATCGCATCTCAACCGCACCCACAGGCGTCACCATCCGAAACCGCGTCTCCCCGGCAAGCATTCGCACCGATTCGGCACGGAACTCGCCTTTGCTCTCCATCCCATAACGCAACACCTGCGATCGCCCCACGTCAGCCGCCAGGCGCTCACCATAAGAGTCATCCGCATTCAACACAGCGACCCGGGCAGGCGGCGCGCCTACCCCGGCAAACAATCGTGCCTTCGCCGCAAAATAAGCCTCCATCGTTTCGTGATAATCCAGATGGTCCTGCGTCAGGTTGGTAAAGATGGCCACATCGACAGGCAAACCCCAAACCCGTTCCTGCTTCAGCGCATGGCTCGACATCTCCATCACGGCCTCGGTAGCACCGGCCTTCACCCCATCGGCAAAAATCTCCAGCACATCGCGAGACTCCGGCGTCGTATGCGGAGACACTCGTACCTCATCGCCCACATGGGTCTCAATCGTCCCAATCAGCACGCACTTCCGCTGCACCCTGCGCAGCATCGCCTCCAGCAGAAACGCCGTCGTCGTCTTCCCATTCGTGCCGGTCACAGCACTCAATGCCAACTGCCGCTCGGGATGCCCCATCACCGCCGCACTTGCCTCGGCAAGCGCTCGCCGACCATGCTCCACCAACGCCGCGCCAGTCGAAGCATGATTTCGTCGCAAAGCCTCATAGGCCTCACGCGAATCCGTCACTACAGCCGCCGCGCCCTCCGCGATCGCCGTCTCTATATAGTGATTCCCGTCCGTAGCTCCACCACGCATGGCAACGAACACATCACCGCGCCCTACTCTTCGCGAGTCATACTCAACGCCGGTAATCTCAACCGGCGCACCCGCGCTCTCCACCGCCCCGACATTCGCTATAACATCCGTCCACCGCATAGTCCGATTCTAAAGCCGGGGGCAATCAAAGCATGTTCTGCTTTATTTTCTTTACCGCGTAAACCGAACCACAATCTCGGTCCCGCTGGGCACCATCGTTCCCGCCACGGGAACCTGCTCCCGCGCCAGCCCGCTGCCCACCGGCTTCACGCGCAGCCCCACCGCATCCGCACGCTCTATCGCGCCACGTAGTCCCGCGCCTTCGAATGACGGTACCGCTACGCGCTTGCTCGCATCCACCAGAACGCCGCGGCCACTCTTCGTCTGGGCTGGTGGCGCTGGCGTCAGATGAGTCGCCTCCCCAGCCGCAGTATCGGGCATCGAAGAACTCGTCCCCCCGCTTGCCTTGAAAGCCGACAGTACCTTTGCCGGCAGCAGGTCCATCACGCCATTTGATCCCTTTGACTTGTCCTTATCAGAAGCCGTCGCTGTTGAAACAGCCGCTCTGTCGTCCGCAATCGTCGGCGGCGCAACAACAGCTGCTGGGTTCCGCAGCGGATCATCCGCCGGCAGATTATTCGCATCATCAAACATTGCCCTCAAATCCGCAGTGCTGTTGTCCGGAGCGTCATCCGCCAAATCCTTCTCCGGGAGCGATTTCACATCCTTCTTCTGCATCAGCGGCTGATCGTGCGGTACACCAAGATACTCCAGAACCTGTTGCGCCACTTCGGCAAAGACCGGCGCGCTCACTGCTGCTCCGTACTTGCTAGGGCCGGCCGTCGGATTATCGATCACCACCGTTACTGAGATAGCAGGATTGCTCACCGGAGCGAATCCGGCAAAGCTCGCAACCAGTTTTGTGTGCGAATACGTATGTGTTTCCGGATCGATCTTCTGTGCCGTACCCGTCTTTCCGGCAGAGCTGTATCCATTCAGCGCGGCAGCCTTGCCCGTACCTTCGACTACGATTGCCTGCATCATCTTGCGCATCTTCGCCGAGGTCAGCTCCGAGATCACGCGATGCGCTCCGTCCGGCAGAGGATCAGGCAGCTCATTTTCCGGATGAAAGGCAACCGGCTTAAGCCGCGGGTCCCCCTTCATCGCATTGGTCGAGTTGATCAGAATGTGTGGCGGCAGATACATGCCGCCATTCGCAATCGTGCTCACCATGGTCACCAGCTGAATCGGCGTTACAGCAACCTCCTGCCCAATCGCCATCGACAAAATGCTGGTCGAACCCCATCGGTTCGGCGGCCGCAACAGCCCGCGTGTTTCGCTCGGCAGCTCAATCCCGCTGCGCTCGCCAAAGCCATACGCCTTCATATAGTGATAAAACTTTTCCGGTCCCAGCTTCAACGCCATCTTTGCCGCGCCTACGTCGCTCGACCGCTCCAGAGCGTACTGCACCGTTATCTTGCCCAACCCGCGGTCTGAGACGTCATCATGCAGCGTGCGTCCATACATCGTCATCTGGCCGCCCTGGCAATCCACGATGTCCGTCGGTTCCACACCCGCCCCGTCAAGTGCCGCCGAGTACGTCACCAGCTTGAACGTCGAGCCGGGCTCGTACACATCGCTCACCGCCAGATCGGTCAAAGAACCGGGCAGCATATGCCGGGAATCATTCGGATTGAATCGCGGAGAGATAGCCAACGCGAGAATCTGTCCCGTGTGCGGGTCCTGTACCACCACGGTGCCATGCAGCGCCTTGACCTTCGCCATCTGCGCATCCAGCGCCCGCTCGGCCATGTACTGAATATTCGCGTCGATGGTGAGCACAAGGTTCTCGCCTGGTAACGGCTGGCTCTCTTCGCTGCCCAGCACATGCCGCTTCGCGTCCAGCGCAGTCAGCATGTGTCCCGGCGTACCATGCATGTCATCGTCGAACTCAAGCTCCAGGCCGCCCAACCCCTCGTCGTCCGTACCCACATAGCCCAGTACCTGCGCCGCCAGATCGTTGTTCGGATAGAACCGCTTGAACTCTTTCTGAAAATAGACGCCCTTCAGGTTCAGCTCGCGTACGCGATTTGCCGTCTCCGGATCGAGCTTCCTCGCCACCCAGGCAAAATTCCTCGACGCATTGAACCGGCCCAGCATCCGCTTCTCGGAGGTATAGCTGTCTTGCGGATCGGAGTGCACGATCGCCGACAACATCTGCGCTGCATTCTCCTTGTTATCTCCCAGCTCCGACGGCACCGCATACACGCTGTCCACCAGCACCGTCATCGCCAGTTCGCGCAGATTGCGGTCGTACAGCATGCCGCGCCGGGGAGCGACCTCAAACGTCCGCTGCTGCTGCTGTGCCGCGCGGTGCACAAATTCGGAGTGCCGCACAATCTGCACCCACCCCAGCCGAAGCACCACCACAGCGGCCCAGAAACAGAAAAAAAGCGTCACGTAGACGAAACGGATTCTCCGTATCGGAGCCGTCAACGTCTGCCGTGGCGCCTGCTTCATGCTTCTCTCAACTCCCGGGCCGATCTACACCTTACTTCTATTCTACCTATTGCCCAATAAACCGGGGAGCATGGGACTGTGCCAGCACCGGAGCATTCGAATCGCTTCCATCCTGCCGTACCACCTGGCCAGGCTGAGGAGCGTCCAGACCAAGCTGCTTGGCGATCCGGTCGATTCGTTCAGGATCGGTCAACTCGGCCTCCGACAGCCGAAGCTGCCGGTTCTGCTCGCTCAGATGTTCGACCTGCACCTTCTGCGCCTCAATGTTGTAACCCATCTCGATCGCCGAGAAGTGCTGCCACACATAGACCATCACCAGCACGAACAAAATGCTCGTCACCGCGGCGAAGGTGCGCATCTCGCGCTTCCGCTCCGGGTCGTCAGCCTTCACAATGCGGCTGTTGTCGATGTGCTTGGTGAAAAAAACCTCGGGCGTAGGTCCCCGCCGCGCTCTCCGTTGCGCCTCATACAGCTCACGATTGCGCTCGGCCAGGGTCGCCGCGCGTCCCTGCGACTGCCGTCGCGTTCCCATCATCTCGATCTGTTGTCCTGCCATCGCCGTTGCTGCCATAGCGCACCTCTTATACTCTTGCCTGCCCGGAGTGTTTATGTCCGGGCTGAATTCTTTGCCATCTCTTCAAAACGTACGAACCGGGCCGGGGTTGCTATTTGAAGGAAGGGACTTTTTGTTACAAGTTGTCTTTCGCCTGAAAGAAGGTGGGACAACCCCGACCCGATCACTTGCCGTTACCCATCTGGCATCGTCCTCCCAAACAAGCAACTAAACCTGTTACGAAATCTTCTCCGCCGCCCGCATCTTTGCGCTTCTTGCTCGCGGGTTTCTCAACTCTTCCTGCTCACCGGCCACAACCGGCTTCTTCGTCAAAACCTCAAACACCTTGTCCCGGCCAGCCTCACGGAACGCATCCTTCACCAGCCGGTCCTCCAACGAGTGGAAGCTGATCAATACCAGCCTTCCTCCCGGCTTCAGCAGAGATGGCGCGCTCTTAAGCAGCGTCCTGATCTCTCCCAGCTCATCATTCACTCGAATCCGAAGCGCCTGAAAGGTCCGTGTAGCGGGATGAATCTTGTCGCCTTTCATTGATGGGGCCGCGGCCGATACCACTCTGGCTAACTCCGCCGTCGTTGTAATCGGCCGGGCCCTCACAATGGCTCTGGCGATTCTCCGCGACCTCCTTTCCTCTCCGAATTCGTAAATCAGGTCGGCGAGCTCGTTTTCGTCCTCCTGATTTACCACTTGCTCGGCCGTCTCCCCACTGCGCGTATCCATCCGCATATCCAGTGGGCCATCCGACCGAAAGCTGAATCCTCTGTGCGCCTCGTCCAGTTGCAGGCTGCTCACGCCAAAATCAGCGAGCAGGCCATCCAGACTTCCTGGCTCAATCAGGCTCGAAGCCTCCGAAAACGCCCTCGGCTCAAAAATCACCTCCGGCATCTCGCTGCCAATCTCGGCTCTCACTTCTTCGAGCCTCGCCTTGGCTGCCTCCATCGCCTGCGGGTCGCGGTCAAAGCAGATCAACCTGCCCTTCGCGCCCAGCCTCTTCGCAATCGCCGAAGAGTGCCCAGCCAGCCCCAGCGTCGCGTCTACATAAACGCCGCCGGGCCGCACATTCAAATACTGCAAAGCTTCATCTAAAAGAACCGGCACATGTTGCTGTTTCCGCACCACGCGCTCTCCCTGGGGAGACTCATCCATCTCTGCCTACAATCCAAACTCTGACAACGCCATCTGGTCCGCTTCCGTCATCGGGGCTGCATCCATCTCAGCCTTGAACAGATCGTGATTGACCACTTCAAGGAACGTCTGTACGCCGAACACAACCACCTCGCCCGTCACCTTCGCCGTCTCCCGCAGCAACTGCGGAACCAGCAAACGGCCCTGTGCGTCCATCTCTGCCATCTGGCCGTAATAGTTGGTCACGTCCAGAAACTTCTTCTTTGCCGGGTTCATGGAAGGGATCGCGGCCAGCTTCTCCTCGATCTTTTCCCACTCCTTCAGCGGATAGATCTCAGCCCGCTTCCCATCCTTGCTGGTGATATAGAACTGCGGCCCATACAGTTCATCCACACGGCGCTTGAACTCAGCAGGCAGCTTCAATCTGCCTTTCTCGTCAACGCGTGTTGGGTGATTTCCGCGAAACATATCAACCTCGATACAGGCCCAGCTAAATCTCTTTCTGAAGCGGCCCAGCGGAGTAGAATTCCCTTAGATCGTGCTCAGGTTCATCCCATTTACTCCACTTTCTACCACTCCGCTCCACCATCCTTACCCAGTGACCCCCTGCTGTAAAGCACTAAATTGCGCAAAATACTGCATTTCCCACAATGGAATGTGGAAAACTCAGCCATTTGTATATGCTGATAAGTCGACCACTACATATAGTGTTGGTATGGCTGGTTCATGCCGAGGACGCTACTTGCAGACCCAAAATGCATCTGCTAGGCGAACTAAAAGCGAAGTAACCTCTAAAACTTACTTTTACCGGTTACAACCTTAAGCATGTAACCGGTAAATCTCTAGTTTCCCGGTTACATCTCTATCTTCGAGGCAACCGACTTCTTCCGCCGCAACAACCATACGAGATACGCAAGCACTGCCAGATTGATGAGCAGCAGGCTCAAGCGAAACCAATTCGGACGTCGCGCCAGCTCATACAGCTCCCATGGGAGAAATGAGATGGTCAGGGTCAGGGTCAGGTATTCCGCCCACACCTTCTCCAATACCAGCCCCACGCCTTCTGTCAGTGCTACCACCGAATAAGCGAACGTCCCCAGGCTGATCAGCTTCAGCCGGTGCATGTCGATCAGGTCGACCTTGTTCAACAGCAACCCAACAAACCGGCTCTCCGGGTCAAACTTCAAGGCCATGGCCACCCGCATCACCACGTCGCCAAGGTCCTTGTGCAGCAGATGAATCGCGCCCACACCGATGCAGAAAAACAGGATCGACTTCCCCAGCTTGAACAGGCCGATCAGCAACAAGCCGCGATCATGCGCCTTGTGCTGCGCCTGTCTTTGCACCGTCGCCGGTTGTCGCTGCGCGGATTCGCTTTGCGTTGCCATCTGATTTCCAGTTGACGGTGGCACACCGCAATTGTCAACGTGCCCCGCGCAGCTTTAACACTCCCCTCTCAAAATAGCGGCAATCCACTCCACCTCAGCCGACGTAGATGCTAATGAACACCCGAAGCAAGGGACGAGATTTAGAAACTCAGAACGACAAAGGACAATACCCATGAAGAAGACAATCCTCGCCACCATCGCCGTAGCAGCCCTGGCTATCACCTCTTTCAGCGCATCGGCACAGATGAAGGACCCCGACGTCGGCGGCGCAGCCATGTCCCCCCAGAAGACCATCGTCGAGAACGCGGTCAACTCGCCGATTCACACCACGCTCGTCGCTGCCGTCAAGGCTGCAGGCCTGGTCGATACTCTCAACGGCCCCGGCCCCTTCACCGTCTTCGCGCCCACCAACGAGGCCTTCGACAAGCTACCCGCCGGAACCCTCGACAACCTCGTCAAGCCCGAAAACAAGGATACCCTTGTCAAGATACTCACCTATCACGTCGTTCCCGGCCGCATCAGCTCCAAGCAGCTCATGAAGATGATCAAAAAAGGCAATGGCAAAGCCATGCTGAAGGCCGTGCAGGGTGAAGACCTTACTGCCACCATGTCCGATGGCAAGATCATGCTCACCGATGCCAAGGGCGGCACCGCTACCGTCACCACCGCCGATGTATTCCAGTCCAACGGAGTCATTCACGTCATCGACACCGTTCTCATGCCCAGCTAAATCACAAGCACAAGTTCGTTCAACTGCACTTCTGAGGTGCCCCCAAACGGGCACCTCGTTTTTTGCATCCACTACACTAGGCCCCGAAACGACCAGCGACGAATGCACACCTTTCACTCCCAGCAATGGCTTCCACTTCCGGCAGAGCTTGTCTTTGCCTTCTTTGCCAATCCTGCGAACCTGCCTCGGCTCATGCCATCCTGGCAGCAGGCTCGTATCGAGAAGGCCATCATCGTCCCGCCGTCCCCGCCGCTGACGACATCGGCACTGACCGAGATCTTCTCCACGCTCGCGGCCGGTGCAGGCACACGCCTCACCTTAAGCTTTCGCCCCTTCCCTTTCTCGCCCGTTCGTCTTCGCTGGGAAGCCGAAATTGATTCCTTCGTATGGAACGCACACTTCTCCGATATCCAACTCCGCGGCCCCTTCGCGGCGTGGCACCACACTCACAAGATCACTCCGGAGACTCGCATCGGCGAATCCGGCGCGGCGGTCCCCGGAACCCTGATCGAGGATGAAGTTCAATATCAGCTTCCTTTAGGGAAATTAGGCGATCTGGCCCAGCCGCTCATCGCGCGGCAGCTCCGCAGCACCTTCGACTTTCGGCACCGACGCACCCGCGAGCTGCTCTGAATGCAGGCACTCGCATAAAAAAGCGATGGGCGGCGTCCAGCGGCCCATCGCTTCTCACAGACGAAAAATCTACGAGTGCTTCGCCAGAATCTGCTCCATCATCTTGATGAGATAAGGTCTCGCCTTCTCGAGCGCAGCCTCGGCGGTCAGGCCGTACTTCGCCCGCAGCGCCTCGACCTTGCCGTGCTCGATGAACTCATCCGGCCAGCCCACGCGCACCACCGGGACCTGCACCTCAAGCCCATTCAGCGTCTCCAGCACGGCAGAACCGAACCCTCCCGCCAGCACATGGTCTTCGAGCGTTATCAGAAGTCCGCAGCGGTCGCCAAACTTCGCGACACACTCCCGGTCGATCGGCTTGGCGAACCGCGGGTTGATTACCGCGGCCGAGAACCCTTCCCGCTCCAGCATCTCGGCCAGTCGCACCGCCTCCGGCAGCATCGCGCCCAAACCAAAGATGGCGATATCGGCACGACCAAAATCCCGAATGACCTCAGCCTTGCCGATCTCCAATGCCACCGGCTGCGCCTTGACCGCCGTACCCGGCCCCGTTCCTCGCGGATAACGGATCGCCGACGGCCCCTCGTGCAGCATCGCCGTGTACATCATGTCGGCCAGCTCGTCCTCGTCCTTGGGAACCATGTGGATGAGGTTGGGCACGCTGCGAAGATAGCTGATGTCGAACAGGCCATGATGCGTGGGGCCGTCATCGCCGCTCAGTCCGCCCCGGTCCATGCAGAAGACTACCGGCAGGTTCTGCAAGCAGACGTCATGCACAATCGGATCGAACGCCCGCTGTAAAAAAGTCGAGTAGATCGCGCAGAAGGGCTTATATCCCTTGGTGGCCATTCCTGCCGCAAAGATCACGGCATGTTCTTCCGCGATGCCGACGTCGAAGTAGCGCTTCGGGTGATATGGCCGGAACAGATCGAGCGCCGTTCCGTTCGGCATCGCCGCCGTAATGGCGACGACTTTCTCATTGCCATCCGCGAGCTTCGTCAGTGACTCGGCAAATATCTCGGAGTAGGTTTTCTGCCCCGCCGACTTGGTCTCGCCCGTCTCCGCGTCATACGGCCCCAGCCCATGGAACTTCTTCTGCTTCTCCAGCGCAGGCTGAAATCCACGCCCCTTCTGCGTAATCGCATGAAGCACAACCGGACGATTCTGGGTCTTCAGAAATTTGAAGGTCTCGATCAGCAGCGGCAGGTTGTGTCCATCGAGCGGCCCAAAGTAGCTCAGCCCGAACTCTTCGAACAACATGCCCGGCCCGATCAGCCCCTTGGCGGCCTCCTCGGCCTTGCGGACGACGTGCCGCGCGGTCTTGCCGCCATATTTTTCGAGCAGGCCAGCGGCCCGGTCATGCAGGCTCGATACGGTCGGATTGGTCACGATTTTGTGGAAGTACTCCGCGATGGCGCCGACGTTCTTGTCGATCGACCAGGCGTTGTCGTTCAGCACGATGATCATCCGTCGCGTCTGCGCGGCGATGTTATTTAGTGCTTCAAACGAAATACCATTCGTAAACGCCGCATCCCCGGCCAGCGCGATGATATGTTCCTTGCCGCCGGACATGTCCCGCGCCACCGCCATCCCCAGTGCCGCACTCAACGCCGTCCCGGCATGGCCCGCGCCGTAGCTGTCGTGCTCGCTCTCGGTGCGCAGCATAAAGCCGTTCAGGCCGCCCGGCTGCCGAATCGTATCAAACAGCTTCTGCCGCCCCGTCAGCAGCTTGTGGACATAGGCCTGGTGGCTCACATCGAAGACAAAGCTGTCCTTCGGAGTATCGAAGACATAGTGCATCGCCAGCGTCAGCTCGACCACGCCAAGATTCGGCCCGATATGGCCGCCTGTCTTGGCGACCCCGACGATCAGGCGTTCACGAATCTCTTCCGCCAACTCCGTCAGTTGCGGAATCGTCAGCTTTTTTACATCGGCTGGGGAGTGAATCGTCTCAAGAAAGTTGCTCATCCAAAACCTATTCCGCAAGGCCACTCACCGCGCGCAGCGGCCTGCAAGGACACATAAACACAGACACGTAGACACATAGAACACAGTCGCCTAGACATCAACCGCAACACAAGCTCGCCGTGACCACGGTAGCCCTTAAGTATACCAACCCCTCTTCCTCTCTAACAGCAAGACGCGCCAGCCTCCCCACCTCTGGGCCTCCAGAAGTCCCCCTTGTCATCCGTTGTTGTCATTGTCTTTACAGCCCCACCAACCGTCATTTCGACCAAGGCGGCTCTTCAGCCAATCACGATGCCCGGCGAGAGCCGGGCACCATGTTCTTCCTACTGGTCGTTCCCCTGCACATTCTCGACCGCCGTCAGAGTCCCCAACAGGCCATTCGCCTCGTCGTCCGGCCCGGCCGTGAAGTACAGTGACGTAGCCGGTCCCGCGCTCGCATCGTTGCCAAAGGCGATTGCCCATAGTCCATCGATGTGAATCGGATTGTTGTCCGTGCCGGTGAGCATCCCTTTGAACTTGCCCGTGACAGGATCGAACGCCAGAATCATCCCGCTTCCGAACTGCGCAACCAGAACGTCGTGGCTGTATGCGCCAAAGTCGCTCGAAGCCAGCGCCAGACCCCAGGGTGCGTTGAACCATGCTCCCGGCTGCAACCGTCCCAGCAGCCTCCCGCGTGGCGAGAATACGTCCACAAACCCCATTCCGGCACCATGTAGCTCGTCATGCTTGGCACCATCCTGCTTTGCGAAGGCCACATAGATATTCCCTCCTATGTTCTGCACATTGAACGGCGCGTAACCCCTGGGTAGACGTGGATCTTCAAAGTTACCGGCGTCCCCGCTCTCACCCCGCTCATGGTTAAAGCTGTCCCAGTCGTCGTCCCTGTCCCCCTGCAGTTGCACCGGCTTGAAGGTTGAATCGAAGACCTCGACCCGGCCCTGGCGAAAGTCCGCCGCATACAGATAGGTCTGGGGCCCGCTCTTCGTCTGCACGGTCGCGATCGTCACCCCCTTAAAAACCGAAGCGCTCTTGTGGTTCACTACAATCACAGCCCGACTCATGCTGACTCCGGGGCTCCAGCCGGAGATCGTTCCATCTTCGGTGACGAACAGGAAGACAGCAGCTTTTCCCGGAGCGAGCATAAAGGCTGAGCTGTCCCCATTGAATACTGTGCCAGTCGGCGTGCCCGTCGGCGTCTGGGTGTCGCCCGAGGGGATGGTCACCACAAGCCCCTGCTTCTCTCCCGTGGCGTTGTAGAGCGTTGATAATCCGGTTCCGTTGTCAGCCACCCACCATGGGCTCGTCGAACTGCGTGCAAGGCCCCACGAGTTCACCAGGCCGCCATCCATAATCGGGGCCAGCGATGCCTGATTCGAGGTCAAATTCGTCTGTTTATAGTGCTGTGTTGTCTGCGCCTCCGCAACCTGTCCAAAAAGCGCGAAGGCAAGCGCCAAGCCCACTACGGCTGACGCACCGGCATACTGAGCCTTATGAAAGCTATTCATGGAGAGTCTCCTTGTGAGCCGAATGGGTGCTACCGTCCAGCAATCCCGGCGTCACGCCCCTAGAGTAGGCTCGCGTTCAATCCATGAATGTCATCGCATTGTCAGCAGATTGTCATTTTGATTCCCGCGAGTCTGCTTGCGCGTCGTCTTCTACCCCACCACCCCAATCACACTCATCATGCGCCCGGTAAACCCATGCTCGGCGCGGTGCGAGAAGTACTTCCTCTCTCCATGGGAGAGCGCGCACGCCGTACACTCTCCAATCACCGTAACCTTATCCGCCGGAACTCCCGCATCGAGCAACTGCCGTCGGTTCGCCTCCCAGAGATCGAGGCGCATCTGTCCGCCATCCATCGTTCTGAACAACGCGTCCGCATATCCAAACAGCGAGCCAAACTCAGACCGCACCTCCTGCCCAACCGCATAGCAGCACGCCCCAATGGAAGGCCCCACAGCAGCCACCAAATCCTCAGGGCGCGATCCATACTCCTCTCGCATCGTAGCGATCCCCTGCTCCACAATCCGCGCCACTGTGCCCCTCCAGCCTGCGTGAATCGCCGCCACCGCCCGCTTGCTCACGTCGGCAATCAGTACCGGGACGCAGTCTGCCGTCTGAACTCCCAGCATCACCCCCGGCAGATTGGTCACGGCACCGTCTCCCTCCAGCACGGCTTTGCCATCCGCAGTCTGCAGTTTCTCTTCGAAGACACCGTCTTCTTCTCTGATTGTCCGAATCGACGCAGAGTGTACCTGCCTTACCGTAACCGCCTGAAACGGGGAGCCTTCCTGACACGCCGCCAGAAACCGCCTCCGGTTCTCAGTCACCAGCGCCGGATCATCATCCTTGGTCCACCCGAGGTTCAAGGAGCCTCCTCCGTAGACGGTCGAAACTCCACCGTCGCGGGTGCTGAAGCCATGCCGCAGCCACGCGTAAGAACCCCACGCTGGCACACGCTCTACCCCTGACATAAGCCCTTTGTTTACAATGTTCATAATCGCAACTTTTTCCCGTTTCCCGCGTCCAACTTAGCAGCAAGAGACAAGCATAACTCCTTTTTCTTTCAACAAAAGTTGCATCCTGCCCCATCGCACTGTAATATACCGCGATTGTAGACATGAGAGTGAATGTGCCCACAGTAGCCCCTCAATTTATCCGCTCCCGCATCGGCAAAGTTTGCGTCGCCATTACTGGCACCACGCCCGCCGAAATGCTTGAAAAAGCCCTCGCCGTCGTTAAAGACACACCTTTCATCGAGTTCCGCCTCGATTATCTCGAAAAGCCGCTCGCAGCCCTGCCGAAGTTCAAGCACTTTTTCAGCGAAAATACTGCCGCCACTGGCATTGCGACCTGTCGACGCTCAGCCAACGGCGGAAAGTTTACCGGCACACTCGCGGCCGAGCTTGAGATTCTTATCAAGGCAGCCACCAGCGGCTTCCATATCGTCGATCTCGAGCTTGAATCGGCAGAATCGCTGAAAAAAGCCGACATCCAGAAGCTTCGCGATACCGGCGTCGCCATCATCGTCAGCTATCACGACTTTTCCGCTACGAAGGATCTCGAGGGCATCTACCAGCGTATCCAGCCCTTCCATCCTGATTTTTACAAGATCGTCCCCACCGCCCGGACCCTCACCGACAATGTGACCCTGATGCGTTTTATCGAGCACATGGAGGATCACTCCAATATCATCGGCATCTGCATGGGAGACGCGGGGATCATCTCGCGCGTGCTTGGTGTCCGCGCTGGCAGCGCCTTTACCTTTGCCGCCGCCACCACTGGCGAAGAGACTGGCCCAGGCCAGATTGCCGCTCGCACCCTGATCGATACCTATCGCATCGAACAGGTCGATGCCGCCACCAAGGTCTATGGAGTGGCAGGCAATCCGATTCGCAGTTCCCTTTCACCGGCCATGATGAATGCGGCCTTTCGCCGTGAGACGGTGAATGCTGTCTATCTTGCGCTTCAGACCCACAAGCTGGCCGATCTGCTCAAGCTCGTCCATGAGATACCCATTCAGGGCCTCAGCGTGACCATGCCCCTGAAGCAGGAGATCATGGCGCACCTCGAGAAGACCGACCCGCTTTCGACCAAGATCGGCGCCTGCAATACCGTTCTACGTGCGCAGGATGGAAAGCTCTATGGATTCAATACCGACGTCGCCGGTATTGTCGGGCCTCTGGAGAAGCGCTTGTCACTACGTGGCGCTAAAGTTTTGGTCCTCGGAGCTGGCGGGGCTGCTCGTGCTGCCGTGTTCGGCGTTCGAGACAAGGGCGCGGATGTGTTTATCCTCAACCGTACCCCTGAGACAGCACAGAAGCTGGCGCGGCAGTCGGGATCGAAGACGATCAAGAAAGAGGCGCTGGCCAAGACCACGTTCGACGTAATCATCAACGCGACCCCCCTCGGCATGGCCGGGCAAAAGGGCGCGCAGATGCTGGAAGCGAAGGACCTGAACACGAAGCTGGTCTTCGACCTGGTCTACAACCCGATTGAGACTCCGCTGATCCGGCTGGCCAGGCAGCAGAGCATCCCGATCATTACCGGGGTTGAGATGTTCGTGCAGCAGGGGGCAAGGCAGTTCGAGATCTGGACGGGAAAGCCTGCGCCGGAAGAGGAGATGCTGCGCGTCGTCATTCATGCGCTGCGGCAACAGGCTGAAACGGCTCCCGAATCTCCCGAGCCTGCGGCAAAGACCAAGGCCAGGAAGAAATAGCTACAAAGTTGTGAAGCTGAAGCCCGGAGCGATCCGGGCTTTGCTGTCTCTGGCCAAGGGTTAAAAGTCAAAGGCCGCCTCGAAGGGCGGCCTCAGACTTTGAGTTGGAAGTTGGTTAGTGGCTCTTGCCTTCGGCTGAGGCCAGCTTCTCCTCTGCCTTGCGGGTGACGGCGTTGGCCTCGTCGTACTTGTCGCCTTCGTCGCCAGCCTCCTGCCAGAGCTTTTCGCCCTCCTGAAGCTCCTGCAGCGCTTCATTGCGGTCGATCTCGTCGGGGTGAAGAGCGGTTTCGGCCAGAATGGTGACACGCTCCGGCAGCACCTCGACGAAGCCCCAGGCCACGAAGAACTTCTGGTCGCCTGAGCTTCCACCGTGAAGGCGCACTTCGCCTGCTCCAAGTTCCGCAAGCAAGGGGGCAGCTCCATAGAGCGCCTCCAGATAGCCGGACATCGAGGGCAGTTCAACCGCATTCGCCGTTGCGTCGAGCAGGACGCGATCCGGTGTTACCAGTCTGACCGTCAACAATCCCGAGTTGGTGTTCGTGTCTGCCATGGTTATGCGATCTGCTTCATCTTCTCTGCGGCGGCCAGCACGTCTTCGATGCCGCCCTTGAGGTAGAAGGCCTGCTCGGGGATATCGTCGTGCTTGCCTTCGATGATCTCCTTGAAGCTGCGGATGGTGTCCTCGACCTTGACGTAGGCGCCGGGGATGCCGGTAAAGATTTCCGCAACATGGAAGGGTTGCGACAGGAAGCGCTGGACTTTACGTGCCCGAGCGACGGTGATCTTGTCCTCTTCCGACAGTTCGTCGATACCGAGGATGGCGATGATGTCCTGAAGGTCCTTGTAGCGCTGAAGGATCTTCTTGACGCCCTGGGCCACGTCGTAGTGCTCCTGACCGACGATACGCGCGGAAAGAATGCGCGAGGTCGAAGTCAGAGGATCGACGGCGGGGTAGATGCCGAGCTCCGACAGAGGACGCGAGAGCAGCATGGTCGCGTCGAGGTGAGCGAAGGTGGTGGCAGGCGCCGGGTCGGTGATATCGTCGGCGGGCACGTAGACGGCCTGCACAGACGTGATGGAGCCCTTCTTGGTCGAAGTGATGCGCTCCTGCAACTCACCCATCTCGGTGGCGAGGTTGGGCTGATAGCCCACCGCCGACGGCATACGGCCGAGCAGCGTGGAGACCTCGGAACCGGCCTGGGTGAAGCGGAAGATGTTGTCGATGAAGAGCAGCGTGTCCGCACCCTCTTCGTCACGGAAGTGCTCGGCGACGGTGAGGCCGGTGAGGGCGACGCGAAGACGCGCCCCTGGGGGCTCGGTCATCTGTCCATAAATCAGCGCCGCTTTGGACTTCGGCAAGTCCTTGAGGTCGATAACGCCGGACTCCTGGAACTCATACCAGAGGTCGTTGCCCTCGCGAGTCCGCTCACCAACACCGGCGAAGACGGAAAAGCCCCCGTGTTTGGTGGCGACGTTGTTGATGAGTTCCTGAATGACGACGGTCTTGCCGACACCAGCGCCGCCGAACAGGCCAACCTTTCCACCCTTCAAAAAGGGCAGGATCAGGTCGACGACCTTGATGCCGGTCTCGAACATCTCTTCGCTGGTAGACTGCTCATCGAACGCGGGAGCCTGCCGGTGAATCGGCATGTGCACCTTGGCGTTGACCGGGCCGAGTTCGTCGACCGGTTCGCCGAGCACGTTGAGCACGCGGCCCAGCGTCTCGCGGCCTACCGGCACCATGATGCCCGAACCGGTGTCGATGGCCTTCATGCCGCGAACCATGCCCTCAGTGGCGACCATCGCGATGCAGCGCACGCGGCCTTCGCCAAGATGCTGCTGCACCTCGACGACGACGTCGAGCGGGGTGGGAACGTCGAAGCCCTCGCTGACGATGCGCAGCGCCTGGAAGATGGGCGGCATGTGCGCCTCTTCGAATTGAACGTCAACGGCGGGGCCGCTGATCGAGATTACTTTTCCAATGTTCTCTGCCATAAGTCTCTTTCGTCTCGCAGTGGTCTGTTTTCCAGAAATTGCCTGTCAGTTACAGAGCGGCTGCGCCACTCACAATCTCAATAATTTCCTTGGTGATCGCCGCCTGCCGCACCCGGTTCATGGTGAGCGAGAGGGCATCGATCATATCGCCTGCGTTGTTGGTTGCCGAATCCATCGCCGTCATGCGGGCGGCGTGCTCTGCCGCGACCGACTCCAGCAGCGCGTGGAAGATCTGCGTGGTGACGTAGCGTGGCATCAGGTGACGGAACAACCGCTCCGGCGCCTGATCGAAGATGTAGTCCACCTCGGCGGTGCCGAACTTCTTGGCCTCAGCCTCGAGCGCCGATTCGCCCTGATCGGTGATGGTGATGCCGGAGGTGCGCGCCGCATGGGCAGCAGCGTCGCGCTGCTCTTCGCTCATCACCTCGGCCACGGTGATCTCGTGCGAGCCGAGCTTGCGGATGGGCAGCAGCTTTTCGACGACGACACGCTGCGAGATGACCGACTTGAACTCGTTATAGACGACGTAGACCGAGTCGATCTCCGAACGCGTGTAGCGGTCGATGATGGAGCGGGCCATATCCGAAACTTCGTCGATTTCGATCTTGAGAAGAAGCGTGGGATGGTCGGCAGCGATTTCAATGGGAGCGCCACGATGACGGATCACCTCGAAATGGGTGGCAAGATCGTTGTCGTAGTGCTCTTCCTTCTTCTCGTAGTTGGCCGCCGGATAGCGCTTGCGGAACATATCGCGCGCCTTGCGTCCGACCGGCTCGATGTCGATGTTCTGGCCTGCGGCGCGGCGGGAGTCAATGAAGCCCTGCGCCGCCTTGACGATGTTGGAGTTGAAGGCACCGGCGAAACCCTTGTCGCCAGCAACGACGATGACCAGGACATTTTTCTCTTCGCGTTCCACCAGCAGCGCGTTAAGGACTTCGCCTGACTGCGGATTGTAGAGGTCGGTGCGGCGCACCAGCGACTCCAGCACGTTCGACAGCATCTGCGCGTAGGGCCGCGCCAGCATGGCCCGCTCCTGTGCGCGGCGCAGCTTGGCCGCCGACACCATCTTCATGGCCTTGGTGATCTGCCGCGTGTTCTTCACACTGCGGATGCGACGCCGTAAATCGAGGACGTTTGCCATGGTTTATTTCGCCGCGACCGCTTCTTTCTTGTCTTTGAGTCCGGCGAGGAAGTTCGACTTGTAGTCCTTGATGGCCGCTGTGAGGCGAGCCTTGAGGTCGTCGTCGAGCGCTTTCTTGGTGGCGATGTCGGTGAGGATGGAGCCCTGTGCTGATTCGAGATACGGATAGAAGCCGTCCTCGAAGGCACGGAGGTCCTTCACCTCAACGTCATCCAGCAGGCCGTTGACTCCCGCGAACAGGATAGCTACCTGCTTCTCTGCCGAGAGCGGCTGAAATTGCGGCTGCTTGAGCAACTCGGTGAGACGCTGGCCGCGGCTCAACTGCTGCTGCGTTACCTTGTCGAGGTCGGAGCCGAACTGCGCGAAGGCAGCAAGCTCGCGATACTGTGCGAGATCGAGCTTCAGCGTGGCGCCGACCTGCTTGGTCGCCTTGGTGGCGGCAGAGAAGCCGACGCGCGAGACCGAGAGGCCGACGTTGACGGCGGGACGCACACCCGAGTTGAAGAGGTCGGTCTCAAGGAAGATCTGACCGTCGGTGATCGAGATGACGTTGGTCGGAATGTACGCCGAGACATCGCCTGCCTGGGTCTCGATGATGGGCAGCGCGGTGAGCGAGCCGCCGCCGAGCTTTTCGGAGACCTTGGAGCTGCGCTCGAGCAGACGCGAGTGGAGATAGAAGACGTCGCCGGGGTACGCTTCGCGGCCTGGCGGACGGCGCAGCAGCAGCGAGATTTCGCGGTAGCTGGCAGCGTGCTTCGAGAGATCGTCGTAGATGATGAGGGCGTGCTTGCCGCTGTCGCGGAAGTACTCGCCCATGGCGGTCGCGGCAAAGGGAGCCAGATACTGCATCGGCGCTGGTTCGGAGGCAGTCGCGGCGACGACGATGGTGTAGGCCATCGCGCCATACTCTTCAAGCGTCTGCACCACCTGCGCGACGGACGAGCGCTTCTGCCCGATAGCGCAGTAGATGCAGATGAGGTTGTTCTTCGCCGAGTTGATGATGGTGTCGAGCGCGATGGCGGTCTTGCCGGTCTGGCGGTCGCCGATCAGCAGCTCGCGCTGGCCACGGCCGATGGGGATCATGGTGTCGATGGCCTTGATGCCGGTTGCCATGGGCTCGCGCACGGACTGGCGGTCGATGACACCGGGAGCGAGACGCTCGACGGGGAGGTACGTGTCGGTGTTGATGGGGCCCTTGTCGTCGATCGGCTCGCCCAGCGCGTTGACGACGCGGCCGATGAGGGCCTCGCCGACGGGCACGGACATGATGCGGCCGGTCCGCTTGACCTGGTCGCCTTCCTTGATCTGGGTGTAGTCGCCGAGCAGCACGGCGCCGACCTGGTCCTCGTCGAGGTTCATCGCGAGACCGGCTATGCCGTGGGGGAACTCGATCAGCTCGCCAGCCATGACCTTGTCGAGGCCGTGAACGCGGGCGATACCGTCGCCGAGCGAGATGACCGTGCCGACTTCGTCGACCTGAATGCGCTGCTCATAGTTCTCAATCTGCTGGCGAAGCAGCTCTGTTATCTCATCAGCCTTAATCTTTGCCATGTCTTCCTTCTACTCGATTCGTTTCCATCTCAAAATTTTTGGTGTAATGCAGGAGAAACTCAGGCGTTTGCCAGCTTTTGCTTCAGCTGCTGGAACTGCCCCCGGAGCGAGCCGTCGTAGACCGTCGACCCGATGCGCACCACAGCCCCGCCCAGCAATGTAGCATCCTGACGGTACGTTGCGCGAACGCGCCCCCCCGCCACCCTGGCTACCTGGGCCTCAAGCTGGGCGCGGTCCTCGTCGTTCAGGGGATGCGCGCTGGTGATCTCGGCTTCGGCAACGCCCGTCTGCTCGTCGGCGATCTCGTGATACTCCGTGAGAATTTCATCCAGCTCAGGGAGACGCTGGTGGTCCATGATGACGGCGAGGAAGTTGCGCACCTGCGGGATCATGCCGATGCGGCCGGAGACGGCGTCGAGGACCTTCAACTTCTGCTCATTGGGGATGGAAGGGTTCATCAGCACTTCGCGCAGCTCGTGGCTGGCGGCGAAGGTGTCCCTGAAGTCGCGCATCTGCTGCTGGGCAGCATTGGCGTCAAGGTGGTTCGACGCAGCCACGGAGGCAAAGGCATGGGCGTAGCGAAGAGTGAGCGCAGACATTAGTTTTCGCCGCCCTTCGTCTCGTCGCCGGTAAGACGGCGGGCAAAGCCCTGCACCAGCAGGCGGTCCGTCTCGGCGGTAACGACCAGCTTGCGAGCGGCCTGCTCGATGGCGAGATCTGCTGCGTACTGCTGAAGCTGCTTGCGGGCGTGAACGGTTGCGGAGGCGATCTCCTGCTCCGCCGACCTGAGGATCTTCTGCTTCTCCTCTTCGACAGCGGCCTTGATGCGCTGTTCGTCGAGGGCAGCATCTTTCTCTGCCTGGGCGCGCATGGCGGCAATCTGCTCGTCGAGCTTGCCGAGGCGGCTCTCCACGCTGTTCAGGCGGGCGCTGGCCTCTTCGGTCGCGGTACGGGCATCAACCAGGTGCTTCTGAATGGCGGAGCTGCGGTCGCGGAAGGTCTTCGGCAGTGTCTTGAGCAGGAACCAGCCGACCAAAATTGCAAGAACTATAAAGTTCGTGACGGTAAAGGCGGTCGCCGCCTGCTCGGCATTCATGCCCAGCTTCGCGCCCAGGGCGCGCACCGTGGCCGAGTGCCGATACTCGTCGTTCTCGTCCTTCTCCTGCTGGTTCTTCTCGGGAGACTGCGCCTCGGGGGTGCTCAAGCGTCCGCCGTTGGGATCGACAGCGGCTACGCTGGCCGACTGCTGAGCGACGGCATGGCAGACGGGCGCAAAGAGCAGCGCCGCAAAAATCAGGGCAGGGAGAAGCTTTTTCATCGCAAAGAATCGAGCGGATATCACTGAGCTACCTCTTCCGGCTGCGTGATGCCAGCGGGCAGTACCGCGGAGAGAATGCGAGAACTGAGCTCGGCGCTCATGCCGTCGATCTGCAGTCTGGCTGCTGCTGCGCTCTGTTCGATCTCCTGCTTTGCCGCGAGGATGCGTTGCTGGGTAGCTTGACGAACCTGTTCGATGGCCGCCTCGCGTTCTGCGTTCCACTGCTTCAGCTTCTGATCGCGGGCATGGAAGATCTCGGCCTTCGCCTTGCGCAGCTTGTCCTCGTATATGGTGGTCTCGGCCTCGGCAGCAGCGATGGCGCCGCGCGCCTGCTCGACCGCACCGGTCGTCCGCTTGCGCCGCTCAGCGAGAATGCGATCCAGAGGACGGCGTACCAGCAGGCCGTAGGCGATGACCAGCAGAATAAAAAGGACCATGGTCGGCACAGAGCCGAGCACAAGTTCACCGAGTTGGTTAAGTATGTCTTCCATGGAATAGGGGTCGCAGCAGCCGTTCAGAGGTTCCTTCGCAGCCGAGTTCACACACTTATATCGTTCAACCTACGTCGAGTGTGTGGCCTAACTTGCTGGATGCGATACATCTAGTTCTAGCAAAGCGTTTGCAACAGTGTCAAACCAACCCTTCACAATCCAGCCCTTCCGTAACTGCACAAGTTGCAACGATTGGAGGCAGCGCTTTTTCTCAAAATCCCCCTTTGACTTTTACTGCCAAGGGGCTAAACTGAAAGATACCACCCGGACCCTATATTCTGGGTCACATAGGTCGCGTGATTGGGACACCACCTCCGCTCCCGTTCAGGCGACCTATGCTAGTTATGGGCGCTCTCGAAACCTGCTGAACCGATTGAGAAGCGATGCTGGGCCTCGTGCGGTCAGATAAGCCAGGTTCCCCTCAAACCGCTTCTGTTCAAGCACGGCACCCGCCTCTAAAGCAGCCAGTACAGCTCCT
>NZ_DATKQC010000178.1:0-11235 GCF_035532915.1 Edaphobacter sp. | reverse complement strand
CGGCTGAAGGGGACTTACTCGAAGTTTCTTGAGGGCAAAGAGGCTTACATGGAGGCGCAGACCAAGCTGCAGGATGCGCTGAAGAACCGCGTGAAGATCGAAGTGGACTGGCTGCGGCGTGGACCAAAGGCGCGGTCTACAAAGGCGAAGGCGCGGATCGACAATGCGAACGATCTGATCGGGCAGTTGAAGGAAGTAAACTCGCGCGTGCAGACGGCGACTGCGGGAATTGATTTCTCTGCGACGGAGCGGCAGACGAAACGGCTGGTCGAGTTGGAGGATGTAAGCATCACGCTCGGCGATAGGAAGATCGTCGAAGGGCTGAATTTTCTGATTACCTCGGGCGTTCGAGTAGGACTTGTCGGCCCGAACGGGAGCGGAAAGACGACGCTGCTGCGGCTGCTGACAGGAGAGCTGGAGGCTTCGGCTGGCGTGGTCAAGAAGGCTCCGCTGCTGAAGATTGTGTACTTCAGCCAGATGCGCGAGCTGGATGAGGATGTGACGCTGCGGAGGGCGCTGGCTCCAGATTCGGACTCGGTCGTCTATCAGGGACGCGTGGTGCATGTGGCGAGCTATGCCACGAAGTTCCTGTTTACCAGCGAGCAGTTGAATCAACCAGTCGAGAGGCTGAGCGGCGGCGAGCGAGCGCGTGTGCTGATTGCGAAGCTCATGCTGGAGCCTGCGGATCTGCTGTTGCTCGATGAACCGACCAACGATCTGGATATCGCTACGCTCGAAATTCTGGAAGAGAGTTTGCTGGAGTATACCGGCGCGCTGGTATTGGTGACCCATGACCGTTACATGCTGGATCGCGTATCGACCGTCGTGTTGGGACTCGATGGCAAAGGCGGCTCGGAGAGATTTTCGGACTACTCGCAGTGGGAACAGTGGCGCGGCGCGAAGGTGGAAGAAGCGATTGCTCCGGGAGCTACGGGCAAGGCGGTTGCTTCGGCTACCTCTGCGTCTGCTCCGGCTGCTGGCGGAAAGAAGAAGCTGTCCTATCTTGAGGCCCGCGAGTTCGCCGGAATTGAAGCTGCTGTCGAGGCTGCGGAGGATCGTCTGCAGGCTGCGCGCGAGATGTTGGAGCGGCAGGATGTTGTGACCGATGCGACCAGGCTGACTGCGGCACTGGCCGAGATGGAAGCTGCGCAGACGGCTGCGGATGACCTGTATGCGCGATGGGCGGAGTTGACCGAGAAGGTCGGGTAAATCAGCTTAGCCTCCCATGCCCTCGTCGGCGGATGGACCGTAGAGCCCGGGGACAGGAATGTCGTTGAGTCGAAGATAGACGCCAAGCTGCGCGGTGTGGTGAATGAGGTGGTTGAAGAACATCTGCCGGAAGGTCAAAGTGCGGGAGTTGTTGCAGATGACCTGTTCGCCGTAGGTGAACCTCCAGAGCTTCTGCAGGTGCTCGTCAGAGGCTGCGGCGAGCGAGGCTCGACACTGTGCGGCGGCTTCGTCGAGTTGCTTGAGCGCGGCTTCGCGGGTGGTGAAGACGAGCGGGACATGTGGGCGCTTGGGCGCTGCTAGGTCCATGCTCTCGTCTTCGAGGATGTAGTAACCGAACAGCGGCATGCTGGCACAGTGCATGGCGAGTTTGCCGAGAGGCATGGACTTTTCGTGACACTTAAAGTCGTTCCTGCCCTCGGGAACGCGCTCGAGCGTCCGGCGCGTGTTCGAGATTTCGATGTCGTAGTCTTGAAGGAGGACTTCGGCGATGGTCATGGTTTTTCTCCCTGGAGGTTAGAGGCCGGTGATGTTGTAGCCGCAGTCGACGAAGGTGATTTCGCCGGTGATGCCGCTGGCGAGGTCGCTCGAGAGGAAGAGCGCCGTGTTGCCGACCTCGGCGACCTCGACGTTGCGGTGGAGCGGGCCGCGCTGTTCGACGGCGTTCAGAATTTGGGTGAAGTCGCTGATGCCGCGGGCGGCGAGGGTCTTGATGGGGCCGGCGGAGATGGCGTTGACGCGGATCTTCTTGCTGCCAAGGTCGGCGGCGAGGTAGCGCACCGTGGCTTCGAGCGCTGCCTTGGCCACGCCCATGATGTTGTAGTTGGGGAAGACCTTGGTGGAGCCGTAGTAGGTCAGGGTGAGGATCGAACCGCCTTCCGTCATCAGCGGCTCTGCGGCGCGGGCGAGCGCGATCAGCGAGTAGGCGCTGATGTCGTGTGCGACGCGGAAGTCTTCGCGGGTGGTCTGGAGGACGGTGTTCTTGATATTGGGCGCGAAGCCGATGGAGTGGACGAGGATATCGAGCTTGCCATAGGCGGACTTGAGCTCCTCGAAGACCTTGTCGATATCGGCGTCGATGGCGACATCGCACTGGAAGGTCCGTGCGCTGGGCAGGTCGGCGGCGAGCTCTTCGGCGTCCCGCTGAAGGCGCTCGTTCTGGTAGCAGATGGCGAGCGACGCGCCCGCTTCGGAGAGCTTCTGGGCGATGCCCCAGGCGATGCTGCGCTTGTTGGCGAGGCCGAAGACGACGGCTACTTTGCCTTTGAGATCAATCATGGTGTCATGTACTCCTGTTGGATTCCGATGGTTAGGATAGCAAGTTAGCGGGGCAACGTGAGCCAGTCGTACTGCTCGTCGGTCAGAGGCACGACGGAGAGGCGGAACTGGCGGAACAGGATGGAGTCCTTGAAGACGGCGGACTGGCGAATCTCATCGAGCGGCTTCTCGTGTTTGAGCCGCTTGACCGGTTTGATGCGGACGTTCGGGTTTTTGGGGTCGGTGGCGTCGACCGAGACGACCTTTGCGGTGCCAATGGCGGCCTTGCCGATGTTGGAGTGGTAGATGACCAGCTTTTCGCCGGGCTTCATGTTGCGCAGGTAGAGCAGGGCCTGGTTGTTGGCGATGCCGTCCCACGTGGTCTCGCCGTCGCGCAGGAGATCGTCGTAGGAGTACTTGTTCGGTTCAGTCTTCAGAAGGTATGGCATGTCGGCTCCTGTTCGCTTTGCTGGATACGGAGAGGTACCCCTCCCCCCGTACTTAAGTCCTAAAGTCTTCAAAATAAATGATATAGGTCTGGACTTCGGTTCGGACCCAGGATTGATTCTGCGTGGTGGTGGGCCATGAAAAAAATCCCGGGGATGGCCGGGACTTCTTGCTCGATCTCTTGTTTTAGTTTAGCGGATTGAGGGAAACTCATTTGCACTTTTCTGCACCTATATTTCTTTTCTTATGTGCCAGTTAGAGATCTGGGGGCTTGACAGGTTTTGAGGGTGGGGATGGCTTAGGGAAGGTCTGATTGAGCCCCCAGGGATTCCTCAGAGGCTAAAGCCTCTTTTCGTAGGATGACTTACGATGCGGCTGAAGCCGCCCCTTCAAGACCATGATGTAGTCAGAGTTTCCTTAGGGTCATTGGAGATCAGGGTTTCCTCATCTATGCCCGCAGCAATGTGGCGCGTTAGTTGCACCGTAACTTTGTGGACTTGATCGGCAGGAGGGAAGATGCACGTTCATAGCCACCCCACGAACTTCAATGCGGTTGATCTCTCGTCGACGAGGGCGGCGGAAAAGGCAGTCTCCGCACAACGGGCTGCCGATGTTCGCAGCCAGTTGCAGCGAAGCGGTCTGGACGTTGAGGGTGAGATGGATCCGTTTGAGAGTTTTATGGTCGGCAGGGACCCGGAGGGAAGTTCTCGGCAGCAGCAGAGTCAGAGACAGCCCGACGCCAATGCTGCGAGACGACCCCAGTCCGCCGAGGAAGAGCAGGCGAGTGAGCCCTTATCTTTCTGGGCCTGATGTGCCAACGAGGAATTTTATTGCTGTAAAAGGCACGGCTAGCGCCGCACCCTTATTTATCCCAGGGGTTTAAACGACACCAGCAAAGTGACGAAGAGCAATCCAAAGACGATGACCAGCAGGGGAAACCAGCGATCCAACCACGACTCCGATGAACTAGACGAACTCATGCAACCTTCTCCTTTTAACGTCTTCCATCCTACGCGTTTTGTGCCACTTCGCGCGAGGGCGCAGTTTCGACGATCGCGTTTGTGGATTGAGTGCCGAGATATTGCGATACGGTTGCCGATAAGACAAGCTTTGGACTTCTTTCGGTGGAAAGCGGGTGAAATTACGTTGACACGCATGCTTGTATGGGAATATATAAAGCTTGATGCTACTGGTGTTCGCAACGAGGCTTTTGCTGGTGCGGCTGGATATGGACAGACGAAGGAGACGTTCTTACCGATGAAGAATCTTTTTGAAGCGGCGACGGTGGAAGAGATCAAGGAACGGATGGCGCGGCTGAGGCCGGACAGCGAGCGGCAATGGGGCAAGATGAACGCACCGCAGGCGGTAGCGCATTGCACGCGCGGTCTGGAGTTGGCTACGGGTGACCGGCGGCCGCCGAGGATGCTGGTGGGGCGAGCTATCGGTTGGATCATAAAGCCGATGGCATTTAAGGAAAGCGAGCCGATGCGCCGGAACTCGCCGACGGTTCCGGGGCTGGTGGTGAAGGATGAGCGGGACCTGGCGGTGGAGCGGGAGCAGTTGTGCAGGATGATCGACCGGTTTGCGGCATCGGGGCCGGAGGGATGTACGACGCATCCACACAGTTTTTTCGGGAAGCTGACGCCGGAGGAGTGGTCGGCGTGGATGTACAAGCATCTGGACCATCATCTGCGCCAGTTTGGGGTCTGATTTCCCGGCTTGGCGGCAGCTATCGCGCTCTATCCCATGGGGTGAAACGAAACCAGCATGGTGACGAAGAGCAGCCCAAAGAGGATGACCAGCAGAATCCACCAACGATCAAACCAGGACTCTTTTTCATGAGAAGAGCTCATAGCGGCGTTCTCCTTTACGGTCCATAATCCTACGCCCTGCCACGATGACGAGATGACGCGAGCTGGGCTAGCCGCCCAGGTCGAGCAGGTGGACTTCGCTGAGCAGCTGGTTGAGGAAGGCGGAGCCGAGGCGCTGGAACTTCTCGATGGAGTCGGTGGCGTAGAAGCGGCTGGTGGCGGGCGCTCCGGTGGAGTTCGGTAAAAAGTATGCGGCTACGCTGGCGGCGGTGGCGGCGGCGGAGTCGATGATGGTCATGGGATGGTTGAGCTCGGCGAGGGTGCGCTCGATGAGCGGCTGGAGCAGAGGGTAGTGGGTGCAGCCGAGCAGAAGGGTTTGGGCGTTGGGTGCTTCGGCGAAGGCTTCGTTGAGATAGATGCGGAGGACTTCGGCGGTGACGTGGTGGTCGATCCAGCCTTCTTCGACCAGAGGGACGAGCAGAGGGCAGGCCTTTTCGGTGGCAGCCAGTCCCAGGGCGTTGAGGGATTGGGCGTAGGCGTGGGATTGGGTGGTGGCCGTCGTGGCGAGGACGAGGACTGAGGCTTGTGGTGGTTCGGGAGAGAAACTCAGGTCCTTCGACTCCGCTGCGCTGCGCTCAGGATGACAATTCTGTTCCGATACGATCTGTTGCGATGCGGAACTTTTAGCGGCGAGGGCGGCTTCGGCTCCGGGCTGGATGACGCCTACGACGGGGATGGGCATGGCCTGCTGGATGTCTTCGAGGGCGAGGGCGCTGGCGGTATTGCAGGCGATGCAGAGCAGGTCGGCACCTTGATCTTCGAGAAACTTTGCGCTGGAGACGGCGTAGCGGGCGATGGTCTCCCGCGACTTGGAGCCGTAGGGCAGGCGAGCGGTGTCGCCGAGGTAGATGTAGCGCGCGCCGGGGATGAGAGGGAGCAAATCGCGGAGGACGGTGAGGCCGCCGAAGCCGGAGTCGAAGACGCCGATGGTGGGATTGGGAGAAAGGAGCTTAGTAGGCTTCGCGGTCATGGCTGGGTCGCTTCCTGCGGACGGGGTAAAACTTCGGGCTGGGGTGGAGTCGGGGTTGTCGTAGTGTCGATGGCGAGGTAGGAGCGCTTGAGGTCGGCGTGGCCGGCGAGGGTGTCGTGGGCCTGGCCGTCGACCAGGAAACGGACTTCAGTGATTTTGGGGAAGTTGGCGTGAAGGGTGCCGATGATCGAGAGCAGCGTGAGGTTTTCTACTTCGATGCCGGAGGGATGGTTTTCTACAAAGGAGCCGTGAAGATTGACGACGGCGACCTCCCCGGCCGATTGAGCGGCAGGTGACGGAGCGGCTTTTTGCTGCTGGGGGAGGCCCGTAGTTGCGCTGAGGGTGTTGGTGGGGGCGGGTGTGGTGATGGGCAGGGGCAGGAAGAAGACGTCATCGACTGCGGGGCCGCTTTGGAGGACGTGTGCGGAGGTGGGCAGAGCGTATTCGCCAAGTAGATGTTCGAGCAGAGCGCGGGCGCGGAGGGTGGGGTCTTGCGGCAGGGCGATCTGCTGCTGGTCAGGTGCGATGGAGCCGTCGGCGTCGTTGGCGAGGTAGAGGGTGACGTCCTGGGTGCTGGCGGTGGTGGGCGCGGCGATGGGGGTGGCGTCGTTGAGCGCGGTGAGGCGTTTGTGCGCCTGCTGGCAGCCGTGGATGAGGAAGGCGGCCATGAGGAAGATGCCGCCGACGAGGGTCCAGAAGAGGATGCGCTGATAGCGAGGGATCATTGCGCGGCTCCGTCGGCGTTGGCTGCGGTTTCGGTGCGCCATTGGGTGAGGGCAGCGGCGATGGCCTCGGCGGCTTGCTGCTGGTAGCTGGGGTCGGAGACGGGGGTGGGAGTCGCGGTGGTGTTCGCCAGGGGTGCCAGCTCGATGGCGATGGCGGGGCAGATGAGGTTGTCGAGCGGAGGGACGGAGGCCTGTCCGAGGATGACGGGCAGCTTGGCCTGAAGCAGAGCGACGCCGATCTGGTTGGCGATAAGGCGGCTGTCGGGGACGGAGGCGGCCTGTGCGGTGTCCCATCGGAGGATGTGGGGGGGGTGCTCTGGCGGAGTCAGGCTCGAGGTGAAGAGGTGGATGCCGGAGCCGCTGCTGGTGGCGTGGAGGACGAGGCAGACGGCGGGGTGGTCGTGGTTGGCGATCTCGGCGCGCTGGTCGGTGGTGAAGGCGGCGGCGGGGTCGGAGGTGCGGGTGGAGATGACGGCGAAGTTATTGCCGGAGAGCAGGGCACGGAGGCGGTTGTTGAAGGCTAGCGTGATGTCTTTTTCGAGGAGGTCGTTGGGGAGGTGGGCTCCGGTGTCGGGGCCTCCGTGAGCGGGATCGATGAGGATGAGGGTGCGGGTGGGTTTTGGTGTGAAGGGGACGGTTAGCGGCGGCTTTGGGGCTTGTAGCTGGGCTGGCTGTGGAGTTTGGGCGAGGGACGCGAGGCTGCTGAGAGTGAGCAGGACGGCGGCGGCGAATTGCTTCCGGGGAGGAGTCAATGTGGTTGGGTTGATTGTAATTGGTTGGAATGAGGGACGTGGTTGAGGGTGTTGGTTCCGGTCCTGATGATGCTGAAGTGGCAGAGGAAGGCATATCTCAGGGGCTAAAGCCCACGACTTTTTTGAAGGGATATAGAGGGCCAAGGCTGAAGCCTTGGCGTACCCAGAAGCGACGGCAACTGAACGGCAACCGCAGGTTCTTCGACTCGTGCTTTCGCGCTGCGTCGGAATGACAATTTGGTGGAGGGTTATGGAGGGCGCGGTCATCCTGGGGATGACCGCGCCTTTTGGTTTGGCTTAGTCGAGGGCGTAGATGGCGAGGCCGCTGAGGAGCTTGGGGTAGAAGTCGGTGGACTTCTGCGGCATGACGTCCATGGAGAGGGAGACGTCCTTGAGCTGGTCGAGCGTGATGGGCTTGATGAGGAAGGCTACGTCAGCCTCGCCGCTGGTGACCAGACCGACTGCTTCGTCGACTTCGCGGATGAAGCGGACGTTGCCCAGCTTGGTGATGGTGTCGGAGCTGAGACCGAGGATGCGGTCGAGGATGATGGAGTGAAGCTGAACGACGTCGAGCTGGGCCTGGCGGGTGGGAAGGTCAGCTAGTTCCTTGGCGATGACTTCCTTTTTGGCCTTGAGCAGATAGTTGCCGTCCCCGGTGGCGGCCACGATGGCCACGCCCGGAGTTTTGGCGAGGATGCTGACGTCGGGGGAGTCAAGCTGCTCGATGTCGAAGAAGGCTGAGGCCTTGGTGATGAAGTCGGGCGAGCTGAACGCGGGGATGTCGTAGACGACGCGGTGGGTCGGCAGGATGGTGATGCCGGGGGCCTCCATGTTGACGAAGGTCATCATCATGGCCGCTTCGGGGAAAGCCGGGACGGGAAGGTGGCCGGTGCCGAGCCTGGAGTCTTCGTTCATGGGCGGGTAGGGCTGGTTGAGAGGAAGCTTGAGCTGCGCCGAGCGCTCCTGGGCATAGGCGACCGAGGTCTCGTAGCGGTGGTGGCCGTCGGCGATGATGAGCTTTTTGTCGGCCATGGCGGTGACGATAAGGTTGATGAGCTGCGGATCGGTGAGCTTCCAGACCTTGTGGACGACACCGTACTCGTCGGTGATGGCGAGGTCGGCGGCCGAGTCGGAGCCGAAGATCAATTTCTCCGCGGTGAAGGCGGGGTCGGAGTAGAGCATGTAGATCTGCTCGCAGTAGGCGCGGGTGGCCTTGAAGAGGCTCAGGCGATCGGATTTGTGCTTGGGGAAGGTCTGCTCGTGGCGGTAGACGACCTTGTCGGCGTAGTCGTAGAGGTGGCCGAGGGCGATGAAGCCGCGACGCTCGCGTACCTCGTCGGTGTGAGGGACGGTGTAGGTCTGGGAGTAGCCGTAGAGGGCGGGCTCGGCCTCTTCGCGGAGGATCTTCTCTTTGCGCCAGTCGTGGAGGGTCTCGGCGGCGCGGGTGTAGGTGTTCTCGTCGTCGGTATCGGTGGGGAACTGCTTGCCGAGGATGACGCGGATGAGGTTGTAGGGGCTGGCTTCGTAGTAGCGCTCCTGCATGGCCGGGGTGATCTTGTCGTAGGGCTGGGTGACGACGTCTTCCATTTTGACGCGGGAGGTGTCGTAACGAAGGGCGCGGAAGGGGTAGATGCGGGCCATGCTTTTTGTTTTCTCCAGAGAAGGTGTATGAGGTTATTGTACGGGTGTTGTGTGAATTGGTGGCTTCAGCGCCGGTTTAAGGCAACCGCAACGGGCTGGTTTTCGTCCAGTGACACAGAGGACCGTAGATCGGTGTAAGCTGCGTGCGTGGTTGATTGGTTGAAGGCGTATGGTGGGAGATTCCTTCTCTGGTTCAGGCAAGGTACGGGTACTGATATGCCGGGTGCAGACGCTGCGTTTGGTTGTTGGCTGAAGCGAGGACTTGCGGCTTCGATTCTGACGCTGTGCGCCATGGGCTGGGGCGGAGTGGGCTGGGCGCAGGAGAACCCGCTGGACCAGGTGCAGACGCAGGCTCCGCCACCGCCGAAGAAGACGCCAGAGGATGCGAAGCCAGTGCTTGAAGGCGCGGACAATGTGGCGGCCCATGCTACCTCGCACCGGAATTCGCGGATTCGCGTGGACGTGAACCTGGTGCTGGTTCCGATGACCGTGACCGACCCGATGAACCGTCTGGTGACGGGGCTGGACAAGGAGAACTTTCAGATCTTCGACGACAGTGTGGGGCAGACGATCAAGAGCTTTTCGACCGATGACGCTCCGGTATCGATTGGGGTGGTCTTCGACCTGAGCGGGAGCATGACGTCGAAGTTCATGCGCTCGCAGAAGGCGCTGACCGAGTTTCTGCGTACATCGAACCCGAAGGACGAGTTTTTCGTGGTGGGCTTCAACGACCGTCCGGCGGTGATTGTGGACTATACGTCCGAGGTGGAGGACGTAGAGGCGCGGATGGTGATGCTGAAGCCGGAGAAGCGGACGGCGCTGATCGATGCGGTTTATCTGGCGGTGGACAAGCTGAAGGAGGCAAAGTACGACCGCAAGGCGCTGCTGATTATCTCCGACGGCGGCGACAACCGCAGCCGGTATACCGAGGGCGAGCTGCGGCGAGCGGTGCGGGAGAGCGATGTGCAGATCTATTCGATTGGGATATTCGATGCGTACGCGCCGACTCCCGAGGAGCAGACGGGGCCGCTGCTGCTGGCCGATATGTGCGATGCCACGGGCGGCCGGATGTTTCGCGTGAACGATGTGTCGGAGCTGGGAGATATCGCTGCGCGGATCAGCGCGGAGCTGCGGAACGAATATGTCATCGGATATACGCCTTCGGGACTGAAACGGGATGGGAACTGGCGTAAATTGAAGGTACGATTGCTTCCACCGCCGGGGCTTCCCCCGCTGACGGTGCACAATCGCCAGGGGTACTATGCACCTTCGGAGTAACCGGTTTTGGCCGCTGACGTTGGCGGCGGGGATGTTGATTGCGGTGGGCGGCACGATGGGCGCTCAGGCCCAGCAGGCAAAGGCTGCGCCACAGCAGGCAACTGGGCAACCGTCGCTTACGGTGGACCGTGACCCGGTGCCGTCGCCGGATGCGGAGACGCAGGCCGCTCCGGCAGAGGGTGCGCCCGAGGGGCTTCCCCAGGGACAGATCGAGAAGGGCACGGGCGGACGGTATACGCTGCGCGAAAACGCGTATGAGGTGCGGCTGAACGCTACCGTGGTCGATGGTAGCGGGCGCTCGGTCCAGACGCTGACCAAGGACGCCTTCCATGTCTACGAGGATGGGGTTTCGCAGACGATCTCGTCGTTTCGGCATGAGGACTTGCCGGTCTCGCTGGGGATCTTGATCGACAGCTCGGGGTCGATGTATGACAAGCGCGCGGCGGTGGAAGAAGCTTCGCTGGATCTGGTGAAGTTGTCGAATCCGGAGGATGAGGCCTTCGTGGTGGACTTCTCGTGGGAGGCGTTCATCGACCAGGACTTTACGAGCGATATCAACAAGCTGCAGAAGGGGCTGGACTATATCAAGTCCAGCGGCGGAACGGCGCTCTACGATGCGCTGGTGGCCTCGGCCGACTATACGTCGAAGAATGCGAAGCATCCCAAGCAGGTGCTGCTGGTGATTACGGACGGCGAGGACAATGCGTCAACGGCGACGCTCGAGCAGACGATCCGCAGGATTCAGGATATTGATGGGCCGGTGATTTACAGCATCGGTCTGTTGTTTGGGCAGGATACGGACAAGCGTGAGGCGCGTCATGCGCGCAGGGTGCTGGAGGCGCTCTCGGAGGAGACGGGCGGCGTGGCTTATTTCCCCAAGTCGGTGCAGGATGTGGACGGGATTGCTGCCGAGGTCGCAAAAGACATTCGGACGCAATATACGATCGCGTATCACTCGACGAAATCGCCTACGCTGGGCGGATACCGGCAGGTTCATGTCGAGGCCAAGGCCAAGGGGATGGGTAAGTTGTCGGTGCGGACGCGGGCTGGGTACTTCCCCAAGGTGG
>NZ_DATKQC010000177.1:0-13808 GCF_035532915.1 Edaphobacter sp. | reverse complement strand
TTTTGTGCGAATGATGGAAGCCCGCGAGCAGTTCTGCCGAGCAGAGGCCGCACGCCTTGGCGAACGGGCGCGCGCCACGGCGAATAAGGTGGACAGAACCAAGTCGATGGTCCTCTTTTACTTGATGAGCCGGGAGGTCAGAAAGATTGAGGGGCGGCAGTTCACCCTACGAATTCAGAAGAACAGCCAAGATTCCGTTCGCATCCTCGATGAGTCGAGCTTGCCGACGGCTTACTGCAAGATCGAGGCACGGGTCGGCGGCGTTCTCTGGCAGACAGTTCTCTCCTTGCTACCGGAAGGACTGGAACGAGCGATGGCAGCTTGCGTCCAGGAGATGAAGCCTGATACCGAAGCGATCAAGGCAGCTTCCATGCGCCACGAGGAAGTCGCCGGAGCTGAGGTACGCCGTGGCTTTCACCTGCGGGTGGCTTGAATCCTTAGATACGGGGCAAGTAACCATCTGCTCAGCGTTGATGGGTCGGTAGAGCGCAAACGGATCAGAGGTCGAACGCGCAATCGGGTTTGGACCCGTGACCTCTGTCGTGACAGCAAGGAAGGATTTCGTAACTTATTGAAATCAGGAGCCCCGGATGGCCACTTTTGGAGCCCTGAGACCCCCTTGGAACCGGTTATTGCACCCTTATCGCACCCACGTCCTCTGTCCACCAAACCTCTGTCCAGACCTCTGCCTTAAGGCAAAGGTCGCGGGTTTGTTAAGCCTTCGAAGTGGGGTGTTTCCAGTTCGACCAGAGGTGCTCTCTACGACGAAATCGCAAGCGGAGCGCACTCACTCGCTCCGAGGCCTTTGCTCAAATCCGGGTGCCGATGCCCCAGTAGGGCAACGCGCCACAGCGATTCCTGCCAATTAGTCGTTCCGTCTGAAATTCCACGCATGGTGCGCCGCTATGGCGGCCTCCAAGGTCATTTCAATCTGTCATTCGGGAATATAGCCGAGATTTTTCAGCCGGTTCACTAGAGCCTGAGAGCTAACGCCGTATTTCTTGGCAATCTCAGGCAAAAAGTGATCTCCAAAAAGATCCACGTACTCCTCGTTACGCAGGTCCTCTTCCAAAAAGCGTTTCGGCATCAACAACGAAGCCGCGAACAAATTGGCTTCCCGTTCATAATCATCGGTACCTTGGCTGGAGACATCGTCTCGCAGGCGAATGCGGAAGTCGCGATCGACATGCAATTGTTCTTGGTCGTGGAGTAATAGGTGTCCGAGCTCGTGTGCGGTCGTGAAATGCTGGCGCACGGCCGCATGGTGAGTATTCACCCCGATGACTGTTTGGACTGCGTCCCGGAAAAGGAAACCGGACACATCGTCCTCCAGGGATTGGTAGTAAATCCTCGCGCCCTTGGCCTTTGCAATTCTCTCTACAGGCACGGGTGCTTCTCTAATCTGGTAGGCAGCCAGCAAGTCTTCAACGAGCAACTCAATCTTTCGTCTTCGGATAGCCATTGGTCTCCTCCCTCTCAGCAGGTTTTATGGCAGCTTCAACGAACTCCCTTACTTCTTTGGAGTACGAGGTCAGATCGGGCATTTGCATTGGCTCGACTTGTTGACGCTCCGGCAGTAGCGTGTTCGCGTTGGCGCCGAGCGTATCGACGATGTCACAGAACGTATGCAGAAGAATGTTTTGCCGTCCCTTCTCGATGTTGCTCATGGAGGGCCTCTTAAGCCCAACGGCTTTGGCAAGCCCCTCCTGGGATAGACCGCGTTCCCGGCGTTTGGCCTTGATGTTCTCGCCAATCTTTTTGTAGAACCCGTCGAGATTATTCATTCACTTGACCCGAAAGTCACTGTAAGCGTATACAACAACAATGTCAACAATGATGACATGTTTGTATTGATGACATAAAAGGAAAGTTTGCAGGAGGAACCTTTTGTGTTATGTTTAAAGCGCGAAGTCCTTACCCGGACTTCGTTTTAGGAGGTACAGATGGCCAACGGCAGCAATCACCACCAGATCGGTCTGGACGACAGGACCCGCGACGACGACGGGGAAATCCGGCAGAAGCGCGGTGACACGCTCGTGCGAACACTCCGGCAGATCTATGGACCCGATTTTGCGCCATGTGTGCGCAGCGACATGCGGCTCGACACCCTGCGCGAGCGGTTTGGCGAGGAATCCCTATCGCAGATGCTGAAGGCAGGGCGTCCCCGGGGAGGCAATCGATGAGTCCACTCGCGCAGCCGACGCTGGAAGGCCCGCTCGCCGCGGCCCAAATCACGCACGCCGACATCGCGTACTTTGCCGATGAGTCGGTCAACCTTAAACGCGAAGACGCTGCGGACTTCCGCGAGCAGGTACGCCGCCTGCGGGAAAAGCTGGACAAGTATGCAGCGGATCATCCCGATTACGGCTTGATTAAGACGCTGCTGTCGGGAAGCCTGGCCAAGGGCACGGCACTGAAGACGCTCAATGACATCGACGTGGCCTTCTACGTCAAGGCCGACAAGGTGCCCAAAAAGGAGACGGACTTGCTGGAGTGGCTGGCCGAGCGCCTGCGCGAAGCCTACCCGCAGATGAAGCGCGATCAGATTAAACCGAATCACCACTCTGTCTGCATCAAGTTCGCGGTCAGCGGCCTCAGCGTCGATGTCGTGCCGGTCGAATACAAAGGCGACCCGGACGACCGCGGGTACCTGTTCGCGAACGACGGTGGTGATCCGGTCCTCACCAGCATTCCGTTGCATCTGGCGTTCATCCGCAAGCGGAAAGAGCAGCAGAAGCAGCACTTCGCGCAGGTGGTCCGGCTGGTGAAGTGGTGGGTGCGCCTGCGGAAGATCAACGATGCCGACTTCAAGCTGAAGTCGTTTATGACCGAGCTGATCGTCGCGCACCTGGCAGACGGCGGCCTCAGCATGGGCGACTATCCTGCTGCCCTTGAAAAGGTGTTCACCTACATCGTCAAGTCGCGGCTTAAGACACGGGTCGCCTTCGCTGACTACTACTCGGCATCGAAGCTGCCGGTGCCGACAGGCAAGGCGATTGAGATCTTCGACCCGGTCAACGAAACGAACAACATAGCGTCTGTCTACGACGACGGTCACCGGCAGAAGATCGTAGCCGCGGCGCAGGACGCGCTGGAAGCCATTGCCGAAGCGCGCTTCGCCACGACGCGCGGGCGTGCTATCGAGTGCTGGCAGGATGTTCTCGGGCCATCTTTTAGGGGGTAAGAGCCATGGGCAGTTTTAGCGTTACACGGTCGGACTCGTTCACCATTATCAACGCGCGCAAGCTTGCTTCGAAGGTCGCCACCGACATGCACCTCTGTGCGCAGTATTACGGCATGCCCACAGAAACCCGGATTCGCGAATATGCGGAGGAACTGGCGCAGTACCTGAACGCCGGCTACGTGCAGGAGTATGAGTTCGGCTACAAGAAAGACGGTAAGCGCATCGTCTGCTGGCGGTACAGGGTGGACGCTAACGGTCAACTCGTTACCGACGACAGGCCCGGTAAGATCGTGCCGTACGTCGACGTGACAGGCGCGACCTTCTTCAATGTTTTGACCCCGAGTTCCAGTTTCTACAAGCTCTCAACGGAGCAGCAGGCGCGTTTCGAGGCAGATTTGCCCGTTCAAAGGCCGATTGGACAGGCGCCTGCGGACGGTCCGGGCTACTGGACATCTGATCGCAATTATTACTCCGGTGGTCGCGGACTCAGCCGTCTCACGTTCCAGCCACTCTCATGACAGACAGCAACGTCGGCATTTTCGAAGAAGTCCGGGAATATCCAGATCCTGCCGCGGCGCGGCGCTTCGCATCGCTCGTAGGCCTCGACGAGATGAAAGACCGCCTAATTAAGGAAGGCCGGCTTCTTCTGGCCCCCCAGAGCCTCACCGCGTGGAGCGACAGGCATCATCACCACGGCAGCAGGATCATTGAGCTTTTTCGTGATCGCCCTCCCCTCTTTATTTTTGCCGGCGATGTCGGGACCGGTAAAACTATCCTGGCGGAAACCTTTGGCGACGCAATCGCGCGCGACGCCGACATGAGCGTGACCCTTTATTCGCTCAGTCTCAACGCACGTGGGACAGGTGCCGTAGGTGAGATGACAAGCCTGATTTCCGCTGCCTTCTCAGAAGTGAAGCAGGCGGCAAAGAAAGCTACCGGGCGCGGTGGCAAGCACAATTCCGGCATTGTTCTTTTAATCGACGAGGCGGATGCGCTGGCCCAGTCCCGTGAACTCGGGCAAATGCATCACGAGGATCGCGCCGGTGTAAACGCCCTTATACGTGGTGTGGACGATCTCGCTACCGGCAACCTTCCGGCCATCGTCGTCATGTGCACGAATCGACTGGATGCGCTCGATCCTGCGGTACGGCGCCGCGCGGCCGTGACCTTTACCTTCGCCCGTCCGAATGAAGCACAGCGATTGGCTTTTCTGAAGCCGGTGCTCGAGGAGCTGGGGTTTACCCATCAGCAAATCCACGCGCTGGTGGTCGCCACCGGAGCGACGCACGGGCGTTCCTATGGCTACACTTACTCGGACCTTGCACAGCGGCTGCTCCCCGGCTTAGTGCTCGCGGCCTATCCTTCTAGTCCCATTACCTATGATCTCGCGAAGGAGGTCGTGGAGCGCCATCCCCCGACACCACCCTTCAAAGAGGCGGCCCAGTGAAGAATAAGCAGCCAAGAAAACCCGTCGCCAAATGGTCCCTCCCGACGGTTCTGGCGGGCCTTCATGACGATATCGAGAAGCGGCTGGAAATCGCCCGGAAGACATTCGGGCACTCTGTTGCCAAAGGTGACGCGAGTGAGGCGGTTTGGCTGGAATTGCTCAAGACCTATTTGCCGCAGCGCTACCAAGCCGCCAAGGCCTTCGTCGTGGACAGCAAGGGCTCGTTCAGTGAGCAGATCGACGTTCTGATCTTCGATCGCCAGTACACGCCCTTCATCTTCAAATACCAAGGCCAGACAATCGTACCGGCGGAAGGTGTTTACGCAGCGTTCGAGGCCAAACAGACCATCAACGCCAGTCTGGTTGAATATGCTCAGGCGAAGGTTGCCAGCGTGCGGCGTCTTCACCGCACGAGTCTACCGATACCCCATGCAGGAGGAACCTATCCTCCAAAACCGCTGCCTTACATCTTTGGCGGCCTGCTGAGCTTCGAGAGCAAGTGGAAACCCGGACTCGGTAACCACCTTCTGAAGGCGCTCGCCAAGGGCGACACGGAACATCGCCTCGATATCGGCTGCGTCGCTGCACATGGCATGTTCACGTGCGATGCTGCTGCCGGGTGCCATGTCATCAGCCCGCTGACGAAACCGGCAACGGCTTTCCTGTTTGAGCTGATAGCGCTCCTGCAAAGTAGCGCCACCGTTCCCATGATCGATGTACGGGCATATGCGAAATGGCTGGCACAGTAGGAGCAGCCTGAAGGATGAAAATACCCGAGGCGATGTCCGGCCAGAAGTCTTGGCCAACAAACCAGATTGAACCTGTCAGAATTGCCGGGCACCATCGGCCGCCAAGCCCGGTTGGAATAGCATGAATACTGAGAGCGAGAAGTGGGACATAACCAGCCATCAATCCGTACGGCGCGTGCAGCTCAGCTGCCGCTGCTAATGCCATCGCCGGTCACCAGCATCGGCGCGCCGGAACCTAAAGGCGTCGTCTACACGAAGCGCTGGGTGGTCGAGCTACTCCTTGATCTTGCGGGCTATACGAGCAGCCAAAATCTCGTTGATGCCGTCGCCGTCGAGCCGTCCGCCGGCGAAGGAGCGTTCCTGTCGTCAATGATTGAGCGGCTCGCGGATTCCTGTCGGCGTCTCGGTCGGCCGGTCTCGGACTGCCGCGATTCGCTGATCGCCTATGAGCTCGATGAAGGGAGCGCCGAACGGGCGCGGAAACTGGCCGTCGAGGTGCTTTCAAAGCACGGCGTCAATGGACCCACGGCCGAAGGTCTTGCCAAATCCTGGGTACGTACCGGTGATTATCTATTCGACTCGATGTCCGTCGAGGCGGAGTTTGTGATCGGCAACCCGCCCTATGTCCGCCTGGAGGAGATTCCCGAACAAACCGCCCTCCTCTACCGCGACGCCTACCCCACGATGTACGGCCGGGCGGACTTGTATGTCGCGTTTTTTGAAGCGGCATTACGCCAACTGAAACAAGGCGGTGCCTGTGCCTTCATCTGTGCCGACCGCTGGATGCGCAATCAGTACGGTGCCGAGCTGCGGGAGCTGATCACCTCAGCCTTTGCGGTGGATGTCGTCATCGAGATGCACAATGCCGATGCATTCCACGATGAGGTGGACGCCTACCCTGCCATCACCGTGATCCGTCGCCAGAAGCAAGGCCGCACGATCGTGGCCAGCGCCGGCCCGGGGGTTGAACGCGTCCCCTCCAGGATACTGGCTGCGACCTTGCTGAAGAACACAAACGGCACGAGGGCGGCAATGCCGGCCGGATTACATTCCGCCCGCGTCGATAGCTGGTTCAAGGGCGGTGATCCGTGGCCCTGCCAGTCACCCGAGCAGCTGGCGCTGCTGCGCCGGCTGGAGGACAAATTCGCGCCGCTCGAAGCCAATGCGAAAGTCGGCATCGGCGTTGCGACCGGCAATGACAAGGTGTTCGTCACGAAAGATGCGCATCTGGCGGAACCGTCGCGCATGCTGAAGCTGGCGATGGCCAAAGATATCGGCAGCGGCGCGATGCAATGGTCCGGGCACTATCTGGTGGACCCGTGGAATTGCGACGGCCTGGTCAGGCTCGATAAGTACCCTCGCCTGCGGGCGTATTTTGAGGAGCACGGGGCGGCGCTGAAGAAACGCCATACGGCGATCAAGAGCGCGCACGCCTGGTATAAAACCATCGATCGCGTAACCCATTCGCTCACGGAAAAGCCCAAGCTCTACATCGCCGACATCAAGAGCATCCTCGATCCGGTGTTGGATAGCGGCGAGACCTATCCTCACCATAATCTCTATTTCATTCAATCGGATATCTGGGATCTCGAGGTATTGGGTGGCCTCCTGATATCAGCGATCGGCCAGTTCTTCGTCGCATCCTACGGTGTCCGCATGCGCGGGGGCTATTTCCGCTTCCAGGCTCAGTATCTGCGCCGTATTCGCGTGCCTGATCCCAAGACTCTCTCCGAAACTCAAGCAAAAGCGTTAGTGAAAGCGTTCCGTAACCGTGACAGGTACCTTGCGACGCAGACAGCCCTTACAATTTACGGGATCGAAGAAAGCGAGATGGAGAGTGCCATTGGACATTGATAAGCGCCTGCAGGAAGCTGTGCAGAGCTACTGGGACGCGCGGGCCAAGAACAAGGAAAAGCAGGTCGAAGGCGGAAAGATCGACGCCGGCACGCGTGGTGAAGTCACTGGTGGCACGCAGATGGGCGCGATGGAGGTGCTTGTTGCCGACATACTCGCCGACGCAGGCCTTGAAAAGCTCGATGTCAAAACGCGCACGGCGCTGGAGCTGCCCGGCTATTATCGCTCTGAGAAGAAATGGGATTTGATCGTTGTTTCCAACGGCCAGCTGGTGACAGCGATGGAATTCAAGTCGCAGGTAGGCCCCTCCTTCGGCAACAACTTCAACAACCGCTCGGAAGAGGCTATCGGCAGCGCGACGGATATCTGGGTCGCCTACCGCGAAGGCAGATTCGGCAAGACTCCTGCCCCATTCCTTGGTTATTTCTTCCTGCTGGAAGATTGCGATCGGGTAAAGACCCCGGTGCGCAACAAGGAGCCGTATTTCAAGGTAGACCCGGTTTTTGATAAGGCGTCTTACAGCAAGCGCTATGAGTTGCTGTCCCGGCGCCTGGTGCTCGAGCGCGTCTACAGCGCCGCCTGCCTTGTCATGGCGACGAACTCCCCGAATTCGCAGATTACACAGCCGGCGGAGGACTTAAATTTTCAGCGGTTCGTTGCGGCGCTCCGCGGGCATGTCGTGACGTTCCTGGGAAGCCAAAAGAAATAGGGATCGTGCTTGGCCCCTGCTCTACGTGCCCAGCATGTCCCATTAATCGCCAACACCCAGCGGAACGGAACGCAGACAGCTTATCGGTTAGCCTCAAGCAGTGTAAATGGTGATGACGCTCGACCAAGCGCTGTGATGAGTGCTTCGCGGAAGCACCCGTTCGCAATCCAGCAATTTCGAAGTATGAATCCTTCGTGGTCGCTGGCGGTACCATGGTCATTCGACTTATCCTTTCCGTTCCGAGGCACGAGAGATGTGGACAGACAACGAAACAGAACGTGACTTTCTAAACTTCAGCGGGATCGCTGCGACGGTTGCAGAAGTAATTCGACAGGCTCAGCCCGCGCCAGTTTCTGTGGGTGTTTCGGGAGCCTGGGGCGTCGGGAAGTCTTCGCTCATCAAGTTAATCAAGAACGAATTATCGATTGCGCAAAGCACACCGCGAGGTATGTTGGCGACGGCGAACGCCTACGTTTTTGTCGAGTTCAACGCCTGGCTCTATCAAGGTTATGACGATGCGCGCGCGGCCCTACTGGATACTGTCGCGTCTACGCTGGCGAAAGAAGCGGACGCGAGGAAAAAGGGGACAGAGAAAGCCTGGGAGTTTGTCGAACGGGTCAACCTGCTGAGGCTGGCTAAGATGGCCTCATCGGCCGCCGCAGTCATCGCGGCGGCACACCCCGTCATCGCTCTCGCGGCCACTCTGGTGGGGTCGGCCACAAAGGTGGTCGAGGCAGCGGGAGTGCAAAGCGACGCGACCAAGAAAGAGAAGGGAGAGGGCGTTCCAACTCACGAGGACAGTGAACGTCTGCTCAGGCCGAAGAAGGCAGAGTCTCCTCCGAAGGAGATTCAGGCGCTGCGGGATACCTTCGAAGAGGCGCTGCAAGCGATGGAAGTGACTCTGATCGTTTTGATTGATGATCTGGACCGCTGCTTGCCAGAGACGGCGGTATCGACGTTAGAGGCAATCCGGCTTTTGCTTTTCCTGCCGCATACAGCGTTTGTTATCGCGGCAGACGAAGCGATGATCAAGCACGCCGTTCGCCGACACTTTGAAGGAGTAGAAGATGCGCTCGTGACGAACTACTTCGATAAATTGATCCAGGTTCCCATTCGAGTCCCCCAGCTGGGAGTTCAGGAGGTGCGGGCGTACCTCATGATGCTGTTTATCGACGACAGCACGCTCGATGAAACCCAGAAAGAAGAGCTGCGGCAGAAAATATGTGCTCAATTGGGGCGCTCCTGGCAAGGAAAGCGCGTCGACCTGGCGTTTGTAAAGTCACTGGGCATCGAGTTGCCAACGGGATTGGTCGGTCGTTTGGATACAGCCGATCGGTTAGCCCCCATCATGGCCAGGGCCTCCGGAATCTCCGGCAATCCGCGCCTCATCAAGCGGTTCTTGAATGCGATCTCGATCCGCTTGTCATTAGCGAGATCGCAGGGTGTTGGCGTTGACGAGTCTGTTCTCACAAAGATGATCCTGTTCGAAAGGTGCGGCAACGCCAAAGCGTATGAAGAACTCATCCGTTCTGTGTCACAAAGCGATGCGGGACACCCCGTCCTGATTCAGAAATGGGAAACGGATGCACGCTCGGGCTCGAAACCGGAGCTTCCGGCGAACTGGGACCCAACCTTCACGACGGAATGGCTTCGGCTGGACCCGCCACTCGGGGATCGTGACCTCCGTGGCGTGCTGTACGTGGGACGCGAGTATGCCCCGTTGCTTCTTCCGGAGGATCGGCTTTCGTCTACGAGTCTGGATTTGCTCAACGCCCTGCTGACACATCCTGAGGTAGCCGCCAGCCTGAAGGATCAAGTCAAGCAGATGCCACCTCCGGAACTGGCCATATGCATGGATAAGATTCTCGACAAAGCTCGGTTGGAACAAGAATGGGGAGTTCCGCCGATTTTGGATGCGTGCATTTTGATTGCGGGAGTAGACACGACCCAGGCCGCGCGCCTTGCAGCGTTCTTGAAAGAACGACCCGGCTCGCAGATCAAGGCGAGCATCGTTCCGAAAATTGGTGACTATGATTGGGCAAGACCTGTGTTGCAGGGATGGTCTTCGGACACCGCGGTTGGTGCGCCAGTCAAGAGCGGGATCAAGTTGAGGGGGGCGGATGGGAACATCGCAGTCAAGTAAAGGATCGCCTTCAGGCGTACCGATGGTCCCTCCCTGGGTTCCTGATCCTCCGCCTCCAGCACCTCCACCGGTCCCGGAAGAGACGGTGCCGCAGTTACCGGAGATGCCAACCCCTGAACAAGGACCGGAGCCCACCACTCCTGCCCCGGTTGATATAAACGGTCCCATCCCTACCGCGCCCGCAGGCCGGTTTCGGGCGGCAAACATCAACCTTGCAGCCTACGCACGCAACAGCGATCGAGCTGCGATGCGACGTGGCGTGGGTCAGTATTTTTCGCAGGGGTACGGCGGGGGCGCAACGGCGGTTCGCCGCTTCTCTGGCACCGCGCGAACAGCGGATGCCTTGTATGCTGCGCTCTCAGGCGGCGCTGCCGCTTTGGGAATTCCGGAGGCGAACGTTGACGCTGGAAGTTCCGCACAAGAGATTATGGATGCCGTCACGGAGGCGGTGCGTCCAGTTGACGGGACTCAGGACACGGAATCGAGCCGAGCCGCTATTCAAGATGCCTTGGCGGAGACGCTGACACAATTCCCGGACGCAGACTTGACGAATTTATCCGAGGAGCAGAAAGAGATCGCCATTGAACGGTATGTTGCGAGTGATGTGTACCGACGGTTCTCGCTCGACGTAGGACGGACGGTGATCACGAAGGCTCCGAATGCCGTCGCAGGGGCTTCCCGTCTGAAGGAGATTCGAGAATACGTTCGAGAAACCGTCTCGGCGGCGTTTCGGAAGATTCGGACAGCCGGGCAGAGGCTCGGGGCAGGCCGTGTAGCTTCCATTGTTCGGTCGGCGCTGGGAGAAGCCATTCAGGTGTTCGAGGGATATCTGTGATGCGGATCGTGTGTGGAACCGAAGGGTATGACTTCGAGGGAGCCGGCCAAAGAGAGCTTGACGTTTTTCTGTACGCGGCGACAAACTCGCCGGAGCGTGGATCGGCGGGAAAGAATCTGCCGACGGACCTACGACGCGAGCGGTTTGTGCCCGAGCCTCTCACGTGGGATCTTCTCTCGGTGGCGCTCGGAGTGCATAGCGCCGATCTAGCGTCCCACCGGGACGAGAGCAGCGACGGTTGGACCCGTGAATACTCGCTTTCTGTGGCGGTGACGGATTCGGAGCGGTGGGGAGCAACTACTCCTCTGTGGAATGGATTGCTCAACTATCTCACGACGGACCGATGGAATGTATCTTTTCTGCCGGGCGCCATCACGCCGCGAGCCCATCGAGAGCGAGCTTACGCGACTGAAGATTCCGTTGTACTTCTTTCGGGCGGTCTCGACAGCTTGATTGGCGCCATCGACTTGAACCAGCAGAACCGGCAGCTCTTAGCCGTGAGCCAAAACGTTAGGGGCGATGGAGTGAAGCAGGCCGAGTTCGCAGCAGCGATCGGAACAGGTCTCCGGCATCTTCAACTGAGCCATACCATCTACGTTCCAGACGCCGAATCGCCAGCCTCGCAGAGGTCGCGGTCTATTCTTTTTTTGGCATATGGCATTCTCGCGGCAACATGCACCGAGCTATACCGCGACGGTGGCAGGGTTCCGCTCTATATTTGCGAGAACGGTTTGATCGCGCTCAATCCGCCGCTCACAGAAAACCGAATCGGCAGTCTGAGCACACGCACAACGCACCCGGTCGTGTTAGGTCTCCTCCAGGAGATTCTCGACCGCATGAGTATCCGTGTGTCGGTTGAGAATCCGTACGCTACGAAGACAAAGGGCGAAATGATGGTGGACTGCTTGAATCAGACGCTTTTGTCGGAGAGGGCTCCACAATCGACGAGTTGCGGACGCTTCAAGCAATTTGGATATACGCACTGCGGTCGTTGCGTGCCTTGCCTTGTACGCAGAGCGGCGTTTCGTCGCTGGGGTATGGCGGATACCACGGTGTACGTTTTCGATGATCTAAGCATCGACGACCCGGATTATGCAGGGTTCGATGATGTCCGTTCCGTCCTGATCGCGTATGCGACATTTCAAGAACTTGGAATCAGTAGGTGGCTGGGTGCGACTCTTAGTTCACCTCGAGTGACCGCCAAGACATTGCTTCGAGAAGTGGCCCAAAGAGGTCTCACGGAACTGCGCGACTTGCTCATCGAGATGGGGGTCGAATGATCGACTTGCACGCACACCTCGACCTATACCCGAATCCTGCGGATGTGGTCGCGGGATGCGTGGATCGAGAGATGTTCATCCTCTCAGTTACCAACACGCCGTCCGCCTGGAAGCGGTCGTCTGAGCTTGCGACAGAATCGTCGCGCATCCGGACAGCTTTGGGTCTTCACCCTCAACTAGCGGGAGAGAGGCGACATGAATTGCCATTGTTCGACGAACTGATTTCGAAGGTACGCTATGTCGGAGAAATCGGTCTGGATGGGGCTCCCGAGCATCGGCAAAGCTGGCAGGATCAAACGCACGTTTTCGATCATATTTTGTCTTCTTGCGAGAGCGAAGGCGGGAAGATTATGACCATCCACAGTCGGCGGGCCGCGACGGCTGTTCTCGATCACCTAGAACGACATACGGAAGCCGGTGTCGCAATCTTGCATTGGTTCTCTGGGACCAAGCAGGAGCTAAGACGCGCGATCGATGCCGGTTGTTGGTTTAGTGTGGGTCCGGGTATGGTAGCGTCTCCCACCGGTTTACGGCTGATACGAGAAATGCCCAAAGAACGAGTGCTTACGGAGAGTGACGGACCGTTCACACGGATCGATGAAAGGAGCGCATGGCCATGGGACGTAGCGCTTGCTTGTGGAGTCTTAGCCAGCATTTGGAAGTGTGAACTTCATGATGTCCATGGTCAGCTAAGAAGCAATCTTCAAGCTCTCGTGGTCTAGACATCGCGCATCGCTTGACTCGGGAAAGCATAGTAATAGTTCGCTGAGGCATTTGCTTAACTCACGCGGATCAGGCGTACGCATGCCGGTCGTTACCCGTCCTTCGAAGAACTATCGTTTCTGCCGCGCGAGGAAAAGACAATCGTATGACCATCAACGAGTTCCTGCTATCCCTGAAATCAAGCGGTGAAGGCAGCTTCGAGGACTTTGTTGGAGAGCTACTCGGTGCTCTGACAGGCTTGACATTCTATGCGGCTCGCTCTGGTGATCAGGGCGGACGAGATGGAAGGGCTGCCGGCACTTCGGGAGGCGACATCGTCTTCGAATGTAAGCGCTACTCAAGCGATACACCTTTCAAAAGGCGCGAGCTATTAGGAGAGCTGCTGGAAGCCCATGACCATCTTCCAGATTTAGATGTGTGGATTTTTGCGGCCTCGCGCGACATCACCGACCAGAATCTTGAGTCCCTGGAGGCTTATGGCAAGAAACATGGAATTGACATCTTGCCTTTGGAGTCTGTATCCGACGGCAGCGGGAGCCTCGACTCGCTGGTGGGTGCCTTCCCTAACGTAGTCAAACGATTCGCTACCGCTGATCAACTGGCCGACCTTGCTACTGCGATAGATGAGGTTGCAAAGAAACCTGAGACGGAGTCCAGGCTTGCCGAACTAAGACGCCAGCTATTGAGTCCCGACACCGGGTGGCCCGCGTGGCGTGAGAGTTCGCACAGAGAATGGAAACGGGTTGTCAGCAAGGAAGCTGCATCGCGATCTCGCTTCGGTCAACCGCTCGATGTTTCGTCTGGAGACAGCGTTCCGCGTATTGCCGCTGAGAGTGCGCTTGATACTTGGTGGGAGAACAGTCCTTCCAAACTCTTTGCGATGA
>NZ_DATKQC010000176.1:0-23693 GCF_035532915.1 Edaphobacter sp. | reverse complement strand
CCGAGGCCGTGACGACCGCCAATGGCGTTGGCTTCGAGCATCAGGGCGACGGGGTCTGCGTAGTCCTTGCCGTTGAGGGCGACGGGGAAGCCCTCTTCGAAGCGGATGGTGATCTCTTCGCGCTTGATCTCGACGTCGTCGCGCCAGAAGGCGACGCCCATGATGGGGGCGACGATCTTCATGCTGGTCGAGAGGTGTTCGAGGTCCTTGGCCTCGTGCGTGCCGCCGAGGATGTTGGAGTCGGTCGAGTAGGCCTTCTCCGACGACATCTTGTAGGCGAAGCCGGACTTCTGCATGAAGGCCGACATCTCGGCGCGGCCGCCGAGCTCGTCGATGAAGGCGGCGTCGAGCCAGGGCTTGTAGACCTTGAGGCCGGGGTTGACGAGCAGGCCATAGCGATAGAAGCGCTCGATGTCATTGCCCTTGAAGGTCGAGCCGTCGCCCCAGATGTTGACGTCGTCTTCCTTCATCGCTGTGACGAGCATGGTTCCGGTTACTGCGCGGCCGATGGGGGTGGTGTTGAAGTAGGTGACGCCCGCAGTGGTGATGTGGAACGCTCCGGCCTGGAGTGCGGCGATGCCCTCGCGAACGAGGGGGCCGCGGCAGTCGATGAGGCGAGCCTTCTCCGCGCCGTACTCGAGTGCCTTGCGCGGGATCTCGTCGTAGTCGGCTTCGTCGGGCTGGCCGAGGTTGGCGGTGTAGGAGTAAGGCAGAGCGCCCTTCTGTTTCATCCAGTGAAGCGCGGCGCTGGTATCCAGGCCGCCGGAGAAGGCTATACCCACCTTCTGGCCGACGGGCAGGGATTCAAGAATTACGGACATAGTGGCGTAGACCTCAATGGTTGAGCGTGAATGATTAAGAGCGTTTGCGGGGCTGGGTCACTCGTGCGCGGCTGCTGGTGGTCCGCTTGGCGCCGCCGAGCAGCATCAGCAGAAGAGCCTTCTGCGCATGCATGCGGTTTTCGGCCTGATCGAAGACGACGGACTGCGGACCATCCAGAACCGCGTCGGTGACCTCTGCGTTGCGGTGCGCGGGCAGGCAGTGCATGAAGACGGCATCGGGCCGCGCGTGTGACATCAGCTCTTCGTTGACCTGGTAAGGCTTGAAGATTGGCGCGCGCTTGGTGGCTTCGTGCTCGAATCCCATGCTGGTGCATACGTCGGTATAGACGGCATCGGCGCCGGTCACGGCTTTGATGGGATCGTGCATTAATGTGATGCTGCCGCCGGTCGATTCACTGATCTCGATGGCCTTGTGAATAATTTCAAGCTTGGGGGCGAAGCCTTTGGGCGATGCCACGATGCAATGCGCGCCAAGCTGCGCGGCGGTCAGCATCAGCGAGTGACAGACATTGTTCCCGTCGCCGACATAGGTAAAGCGAAGACCCTGCGCCGAGCCGAAGCGTTCTTCGAGCGTAAAGAAATCGGCGATGGCTTGACATGGGTGCTCGAGGTCGGAGAGCGCATTGATGACAGGAACCTTGGAGCAGGCGGCCATCTCGGTGATGGTGTCGTGCGCGTAGGTGCGTAGCACGATGATGTTCATCCAGCGCTCGAGGTTGCGGGCCATGTCGGAGAGAGACTCGCGCTCGCCCAGAGGAGACTGCGTCTGATCGACGAAGATGGCGTTGCCGCCGAGGGTGTTGATCGCTGCTTCAAAGGTGACGCGTGTGCGCAGCGAGGCCTTCTCGAAGAACATCACCATCTGGCGTGCGTCGAGCGCGTGGCGGAAGTCTTCAGGATTGGCTTTGACTGCGTGGGCAAGCTCCATGATGGCAGCCATCTCCTGCACGGTGAGGTCGGCGATGGAACAGAGATCGCGGCCACTCAGGCGTTTACTCGCTTCGCTGAAAGCAGTGTCGGACTGGATGCCCAGAGTTGCTGTTGCCTTGCGAGAAGAGGTATCTTCGCTCTCTGCGGGCTTTGGGTTCATGACTACGGTTTTGCTACCCATGGGCTTTTTCTCCTGCCGGTGCGGTCCCGGCGTATGCTGCAAGGTCTTTTAAGATTTCGTCGAGTGCATTGACGGCAATCTCGACATGCTTCCGTTCAAGAATGTAAGGAGGCAGGAAACGAAGCACGGTCTCGCTGGTGCGATTGATGATGATGCGGCGTTCCATCATCTGCGCGGCGACCTGCTTTGCCAACTCTGCTGAGTTGAGTTCAATGCCGAGCATCAGGCCCGCACCGCGGACATCGATGATGCAGTCATGGCGCGCTGCCAACTCCTGAAGCTTCGCCTTGAAGAAGTCTCCAGTGGATTGAATGTGTACCAGCATGTTCTCGCGCTGCATGGTGTCGAGAACGGCAATCGCGACGGCGCAGGCAAGCGGACCCCCGCCGAAGGTAGTTCCATGCTGACCGGGAGTGAAGCCGAGCGCAGCCTCATCGGTGCAGAGCATCGCTCCCATAGGGATGCCGCCGGCGATGGGCTTCGCGAGCGTGGTGATGTCGGGCAGGATGCCGTAATGCTGATAGGCAAACCATTTGCCGGTACGGCCGAGGCCGCTTTGGATCTCGTCGGCGAGCAGCAATGCACCAGTAGAGTCGCAAAGCTCGCGGGCAGCGGCGAAGAACTCCTGCGAGACGGGATGGATGCCGCCTTCACCTTGAAGCGGTTCGATGCAGATGCCGCAGACGGCCTCTGAGAACTTCGCACGGAGATCGTCCAAATCATTAAAGCGCACGAACTCGACGTCAGGCATGACCGGGCCGAATGGCTCGCGGTACTTCTCTTTATGCGTGGTCGCAACCGAACCCATGGTGCGTCCGTGAAAGCTGTGTTCCATGGCAAGAAACTTCGTGCCGATCTTTCGGCCCTTCTCACGCAGTAGACGAGCGTGAGAGCGGGCGAGCTTCAGCGCGGCCTCCCATGCCTCGGTGCCGCTGTTGCAGAAGAAGATGCGATCGAGGCCGCTGATCTCCGTCAGGCGCAGCGCGAGGTTCGCGGTCCCCTCGTGATAGAAGAGGTTCGACGTGTGCAACAGGCGCTTGCTCTGGTCGAGGATGGCCGCTTCAATCGCGGGATGGGCGTAGCCGAGCGCGGAGACGCCGATGCCGCTCAGCAGATCGAGGAAGTCGTTGCCTTCTTCGTCGCGCAGGTAGACGCCCTGTCCACTGACGAAGAGATAAGGATTGCGCTCATAAGTATGGAGAAGCAACTTGTTCTCCGCAGCCTGTATGGATGCCAGCTTCATGCGACCATTACCTCCGTTCCATCGTTCACCCGGGTCGAGCAGAGATCGGGCAGCAGCGCCGCAGACTCCGCAGGCAGAATACGTACTCGCTTGACGCCATGCGTAAGGGCATTGCGGCAGGCGTTAAGCTTGGGCAACATGCCGCCGGAGACAACCTGCTGCTTCTCGAGCGCAGGAATCTGCGACAGCGTCAGCCATCGCAGAACGTTGCCATCCGCTCCCTTGACTCCGGGGACGTCGGTGAGAAACACAAGGGTGTCCGCCTTGGTGCAGATCGCGCAGGCCGCGGCCATCTCGTCGGCGTTGATGTTGTAGTACTCGCCGTCGAAGCCCAGGGCAATCGAGGAGATGACGGGGACCGCGCCCATGGTCCAGATCGCTTCGAGCCAGCGGGGATCAGTACCGGCGATCTCGCCGACAAAGCCGAGATCGGGGTTGGTCTTCTTCTTGCGCGCGCGAAAGACGTGTCCGTCGCCACCGGAGAGGCCGACCGCAGCCTGTCCATGCGATCCAATAGCAGCAACCAGCGATTTGTTTACGCGCCCTGCCAGCACCATGATGGCGGCATCGCGCGTCTCGGCATCGGTGATACGCAGGCCGGAGACGAATTCGCTCTTCTTGCCCATCAGTGCCAGGGTACGGGTGAGCTGAACGCCGCCGCCGTGGACGACGGCAACCTGGTTTCCATCGGCGACGAGTTCGGCGATTGCCTTGCCGCACCCATGAAGGATGTCCTTGTTCTCAAGGGCCGCACCGCCTAGTTTGACGACAAATCTCACAGCAAGCCCTCCTGTTCATTCCATCCGCACATCAGGTTTAGATTTTGAACCGCCTGACCGGATGCACCCTTCAACAGGTTGTCCAGGCAGGAGACGATGACCATCCGCTTTCCGTCCGCCGCAAGCTCGAAGCCGATGTCGCAGAAGTTGGTACGAACTACATGCTGGATCTGCGGCAACTGCGGCGATCTATAGAGACGAACCATAGGGCTGTCGCGATAGAAGTCCGAGAATATGGCGCTGATCGCAGCAGGCTCGGTGGACTGCTTGAGCCGCAGATAAATGGTCGCGAGAATTCCTCGCGGAATCGGCAGCAGATGCGGCGTGAACTGAATCTGGTCAGCGCTGAGATGAAGCTGCTCGAGCAACTCGCCGGTATGGCGATGGCCGAAGACGTTATAGGCCGAAAAATTGTCGGCGGCATACATGAAATGAGTCTTCGCCGTCGCGGCTTTTCCGGCTCCGCTGACCCCCGACTTCGCATCGCAGACGATGCCATGATCAAGATCGACCAGCCCCGTCTGAACCAGAGGAGCGAGAGCCAGAATCATGGACGTGGAATAGCAGCCGGGATTCGCAACCAGGCGAGCGCTCTTGATCGCGTCGCGGTGCAGCTCCGGGCATCCGTAGACTGCCTCTGTCTGCAATTCTGCTGCAAGCGCAGGATTGGTATCTTTCAGGCGATAGACATCGCGATTGCGAGTCTCCTGCAGCCGCCACGCTCCGCTCAGGTCGATGACCTTGAGGCCGCGCTCCATGGCTTCGGGAACCCACTCGCGCGATTGCTCGTGCGGCGTGGCCATAAATAGCAGATCGATGCCCGCGTCAGCGATCCGATCCCAGCTGAACGAGTAGACCGGCGTCGAATCGACTGCGCCTGGGGCGGTGAGATAAGGGTGAAGCGCCTCGAGCGAGGTGGAGGGGCCAACCTCGGACTCGCCTGCGCGGCCCAGAAAGACCGGCTTCGCTCCTTCGAGGGCGGGATGGCGCAGCAACAGCCGTGCCAGTTCTCCGCCGGCATAGCCGCTGACACCCGCCACGGCGATGCGGGGCGGACGTGAGCTTGCCGCCGACGTGCCAACGCTTTCGGTCGATGTTTGCAGTGCTTCGAGATTAGCCAATGTAACCTTCAATTCTCGTTTTTAGTGTCTTTGCCTGTTGCTCGTCAGGGCAGATGATAAGGATGGTGTCGTCTCCGGCGATGGTGCCGACGACCTCCGGCCAGTCTTCGTAATCGATCCCGGCAGCGACTGGCTGGGCTCCGCCGGTGGTTGTGACCAGAACGAGAAGGTTTGCCGCCGGACGCACTTCAAGGCCAAAGCTGTGAAGAATATCTCGGATTCCCGGCAGCGCATCGTCGGCTGCGTCCTCTCCGCCGGGGAGGGAGTAGCCTGCCGGTCCCTTGGAAAGCCGCAGCTCATGGATGTCCCGTGAGAGGGTAGCCTGAGTGACATGAAAGCCTCGCCCTGCGAGTTTTTGCCGCAACTCGTCCTGGTTGGCAACGGAGGCCGTTACCAGCAGGTCTCGAATTACGGTATGGCGCTGTTGTTTCATGCGAGTGATTTACCTATTAAAAGACCGCAATGCATTGGTAATAAGGATCGCAATGCATTCTCAGTTAGAAGATTGCAATGCGCCGGCAATAAAGATCGTTCAAGTGTAGCGGTATTACATGTATAAATATACATCATAGTGTATATTTATACATAGGCCGCTTGTTCTGCTTATGAAGCGTATCAAAAAAAGGAAGGTACCTCTGGCGACACTTGAGCATCGCCCGACGTATAGTGAAGCATGGAACGGTTTTTTACAAATGCGTTAAACCCCGCTGCCCTGACCCCTGCCCCCTTGTCTGCCCAGAGCCTCACGCGTGCCACCCCGCGCATTCCTGCCTCGCTTATTGACGAGAAATTTGAGCATGATTCCTGCGGCGTGGGCTTTGTGGCCGCCGTGGACGCTGTGCCAACCCATAAGATTCTTGACCAGGCTTTGACCGCTCTTGGCCGCCTGGCGCATCGCGGTGCGACTGCCGCCGATGGAAAGAGCAGCGACGGCGTAGGTGTATTGACCGCTGTCCCTCGGGCCCTGTTGTTGCGCGCCACCAATATTGAGCTGGACGACCAGCAGCCGCTGGGCGTGGGCATGCTGCTGCTTCCGCTCGAGGAGACGCGAGCCGAGGCGCTGCTGGAGCGCTGTCTGCTCTCGCACGACTTTAAGGTGCTTTGTTGGCGCGACGTTCCCATCTGTACGGAGTGGCTGGGCGAAGAAGCCTTAGGGACGATGCCGAAGATTCGGCAGGTATTGGTAACGGATTCAGCGAATGCTGAAGTCGGGACGACGGAGCGCAGACTCTATCTGGCCCGGAAACAATTTGAGCGGTCGCACGAACGTGGGGATGTGACCGGCTATATCTGCTCTTTGTCGTCGCAGACGATTACCTACAAAGCAATGGTTGCCGGAAGTTTTCTGGCGAATTTCTTCCCCGATCTGGCGTCGGAAGAGTTTGTCACGCCGTTCGCGGTCTTTCATCAGCGCTATGCCACGAACACTTTGCCCACATGGCATCGTGCTCAGCCCGGCCGCAAGCTGGGCCACAACGGCGAGATCAATACCATTTGGGGAAATCGCGCGCGCATGACGGCCCGCGACTCAACGCTGCCGGTAGAGTGCAAGCCGGTTTTGACCGAGGGCGGCACCGACTCGACGAGCCTCGATGAGGCGATCGAGCTGCTCTCCCAGAATGGCAGAACACTGGCCGAGGCGGTTCGAATGCTCCTTCCGCCTGCGTCCGAGGGACACGAGAAATCCTCGTTCCTGCGTTACCACATCGATTGCGCCGAGCCGTGGGATGGTCCGGCTGCGTTGGCATTCAGCGACGGTAAAGTTATCGGCGCTGCGTTGGACCGCAACGGGCTTCGCCCTTGTCGCTTCGCCGTGACGAAGGATGGCCTGGTGGTTGCCGGGTCGGAGATTGGCCTGGTCGATCTCGATCCGGAAGAGGTGGTGCATAGCGGACGTCTTGGGCCGGGGGAGATGTTCCTCGTCGACCTCGAAAGCCACAAAATTTTTGAGAATGAAGAGTTACTGCAGTTGTTCGATGCAGGAGCAACCTACGCGAAGCTCGTCGAAGATACTCCGCTGAACCCTGTGCCGTTTCAGCCGATTGAAGCAACTACGCTTGCGGCTACCCATCGCGGATTTGGCTATACCCGCGAAGACGTGAAGATGATCCTGCATCCGATGGCAACCGAGGGCAAGGACCCGGTTTGGTCGATGGGTGACGACACCCCGCTGGCTTTTCTGGCGCGCTCTCCCCGGCCGTTGTATGCCTATTTCCGCCAGCGGTTCGCGCAGGTGACTAATCCTGCCATCGATCCTCTGCGCGAGGCCTGTGTGGTCTCGTTGCATACGCGCCTCGGCCCATGGGCCCATCTGCTGGACAAGAATTCGCCGTTGCCTGGGCTTTCCCTGTCTTCTCCCTTCCTGTCGTTGGGGCAGGTTGAGGCTCTGCGGAAGCGCGAATATCCTCATGCGGCAGAGTTGCACTTTGCAGAGCTGCAGTGCGTCTTCAAGCCGGAGACAACCCTGATTCAAGGGCTTGATGATATTTGCATGCAGGCCATTCAGTTGGTCCGCAACGGCGCTCGCATCCTGTTGCTCTCCGACCGTTCGGCGAGCCCGGAACGGCTACCGGTTCCGATGGCGATGGCCACTGGTGCGGTACATCAGGCTTTGGTTGGTGCTGGTCTGCGTACGCTCGCCGGAATCGCTGTCGAGGCTGGCGATTGCCGCGATATTCACCATGCTGCCGTCCTGATTGGATACGGAGCTGGCGTGGTTTGCCCGTGGCTCGCGCTGGAGACTGCTTTGAGCGTGGCGCCTGCGGGTACGGATGCTGAAGCGTACGAGCGCAAGATGCTGAAGGCGCTCGATGCCGGACTAGCAAAGGTCATGTCCAAGATGGGCATCTCCGTCGTTCACAGCTATCGCGGTGGACATTTGTTCGATATTCTCGGCCTGCACTCCAGTGTGGTCGACCGCTGTTTTGTGGATACTCCTGCTCCTCTTTCCGGTATCGGATTTGCCGAGGTGGAGCGTCAGCTTCGGCAGACGTGGCTAGTGAGTGACGGAACCGCTCCGGCTACCGCAGACCTGCCGGATTATGGCTGGGTCCGTTTTCGTAAGGCTAATGTCTCTGAGCCCCATGCCTGGCAGCCGCCTAACGTCAAGGCGTTGCAGTCGGTTGTCGGTACGGCGCGCAATGTCCCGCAGCCGACCGATCCGGCGGGAGCGTTTGCCATCTTTACGCAGGAAGTTCTGGAGCACGATCCGGCGGTGCTGCGTGATCTGCTGAAGATTCGCCCGTCTGGACCGGAGCTTTCTCTCAAGGACGTCGAAGCACCGTCGAGCCTGGTCAAGCGATTCATCGCCAGTGCAATGTCGCTCGGCTCCTTGAGCCCGGAGGCGCATCAGACGATTACTGCTGGCATGAACATGCTTGGAGCACGTTCGAATACTGGCGAAGGCGGCGAAGACAGGGCTGTATACAAGCTCAATTCCGTGGACGGCGGCAGGATCCATCAGGACGAGGAGCTGATCCTACAGGCGCGGTCGCGTTCTGGCGGCAGTGCTGCGGCAGTAGCGGAGCCTGTGGTCGAGGCCCCGGCGGTGCATACTTCGCTGAACAACAAGATCAAGCAGATTGCCTCCGGACGTTTCGGCGTGACTGCCGAATATCTGGCCCATGCCGAAGAGATTGAGATCAAAGTGGCCCAGGGTGCGAAGCCCGGCGAGGGCGGACAACTCCCCGGCCACAAGGTGAGCGGGATGATTGCACGTCTGCGCCATGCTCAGCCCGGTGTTCCGCTGATCTCGCCTCCGCCGCATCACGACATCTACTCCATCGAGGACCTCGCGCAGCTTATCTATGACCTGAAGCGCGTGAACCCGAAGGCCGCGGTGGGCGTCAAGTTGGTCTCCGGCTGTGGTGTCGGTACGGTTGCCGCCGGTGTCGCCAAGGCGTACGCGGACTTCATCGTGATTGCCGGCAATGTGGGCGGGACGGGTGCAGCGGCGTTGTCGAGCATCAAGTATGCCGGCAATCCGTGGGAGCTTGGACTGGCCGAGGCCCAGCAGGTGCTGATGCAGAATGGAATGCGCGGACGCGTTCGGCTGCGTACCGACGGTGGCCTGGCTACGGCCCATGACATTCTGATCGCTGCCTTGCTCGGCGCGGATGAATACGCGTTTGGTACGGCGGTGCTGGTGGTTCTGGGATGCGATATGGCGCGCCAATGTCACCTGAACACCTGTCCTACAGGAATTGCGACGCAGAAGCCGGAGTTGCGCGCGAAGTTCCGCGGCAAACCGGAGCATGTGGTGCGCTTCTTTGAGGAACTTTCCGCTGACTTGCAGCAGTTATTGGCGAAGTATGGATTTGCTTCGCTCGATGAAGCGGTTGGGCGGACGGACCTGCTTGAGCAGGTTAGGTTTGACGGCAATCTCGACCTTCAGCCGATGCTGGCGAAGGTGTCCGAAGGCGCGAGCCGATGGATGGGGGGCCGCAATGACCAGCCTGTGGTTGGTTTGCCGCTGGATGAGGCATGGGTTGTTCCTGCACTCGAAGCGGTCGAGCAGGGCAAGCCTTATGCCATCGAATCCAAGGTTGCTAACTGCGATCGTTCCATCGGCTCCCGGCTTGCCGGAGAACTGGTTCTGCGGCGCGCGCAGGCTGATCTCCCCTCGGATGTGACCTTTAATCTGAATGGCACGGCGGGTCAATCGTTTGGCGCCTTTGCAGTCGACGGCATGAAACTGGTGCTGGATGGACAGGCTAACGACTTTGTTGGCAAGGGTTTATCGGGTGGCGAGATCGTGATCCGGGCCTGTGGTCTGGCGGCCAAGGACAGCGGACAGCATGTAATTCTCGGCAATGTCGCCTTGTATGGCGCAACATCCGGAAAGCTGTTTGCCGCAGGCCGGGCGGGAGAGCGTTTCGCCGTTCGTAACTCTGGCGCAACTGCTGTTATCGAAGGAGTTGGCGACCACGGTTGCGAGTATATGACCGGTGGCGTGGTAGCTGTTCTGGGCCGGGTCGGCATGAACTTTGGAGCGGGCATGACGGGCGGTTTGGCGTGGGTTTACGACGCTGACGGCTCGTTCGTATCAGGGCAGAGATACCACCCTGAGTTCATTGCAGCAGAAGGGTTTAGCTCGGTTAATCAGGAATCGCAGGAGGCTCTGAAGGCGATGATCGTAGCTCATGCCGAGGAGTCTGCCAGCGGATTGGCGAAGGCTATGCTGGCGGATTGGCCGAAACAGGCAGCGGCATTCGTTCGGTTGACCCCGGTTCCTCAGGCGTAATTTTTAACCCGGTTTAATGTCGTCATCTTCGTCTTGCATCGGTAGCGGTTTATAGGTCAGTTTTCTTTTCTGAAGGCTGGCCCTTCATCTTTTGAAAACTAAAATTGTGGAAAAGTGGAAAATGCATAAAGATGCATTTCATATTGGACGAACTTTCTTGCTGGCAAGTTCTGATGGGGTTCGTTAGAGTCTCAGAACTAGACCTTTTGCCGAAAATTCACGTTACGAAGTGAACACCAAAGTAGGAGAGGGCTTGAAGAAGACGGAAGAAGAGCTGGCTGCCTGTGAAAAGTATCAGCGCATCCTCGACGCAGCGGTGGAGGTGATCGCCGAGCGGGGATACTTCAAATCGCCTGTGAGCGAGATTGCGAAGCGCGCCGGGGTGGCGGACGGGACGGTCTATCTTTACTTCAAAAGCAAGGATGATGTCCTGCGGACGGCGATCGACCGGAGATTCGACAGGTTCTATCAGCAGATTACCGATGCGTTTGTAACCATCGAGGGGCCACGGGAGCAGCTTGAGTACATCGCGCTGGTTCATCTGGAAAGCTACCAGGTCAACCGGAGCATGGCTGTGCTGCTCCAGACGGAGATGCGGCAGAGCGCGAAGTTCATCGCGGAGTTTTCGCACCGTCACTTGGCGAAGTACATCCAGACGGTTCGTGAGGTGGTTCGGCGTGGGCAGCAGGAAGGAATCTTTCGCAAGGACCTCTCCGATGGCGTGGTGGCGCACTGTATGTTTGGAACCATTGATGAACTGGTGAGTTCGGCCGTATTTACGGGGAGGGTCTACGATGCGAAGGTCACTGCGGCCCAGGTGATCGACGTGTTGCTGAATGGGATTACGGAGCGAAGCTAGTCTCAGAACAAACAAGGGAACGCCAACTCGATCGCTGGCTCGGCAGCCGGTGGTTTATTGTGGGGTGTGACTTTTAACAGCCGAGGTGGCGGTGATGTTTGATCTGACGACGTTGAACGATGTTCTGGTGAAGGTGACAGGGCGCGGCGATAAGCCCGTGATGAAGTGGCAGGATGCGGCGGGGGAGTGGAAGCCGATCTCTTCGTCCGAACTGTACGGGCGGGTACGGGCGCTGGCCGATGTGCTGCGCGGGTGGGGACTGGGGAAGGGCGACCGGGTAGTGATTCTGTCGGAGAACCGCTGGGAGTGGGCGGTGACGGACTTTGCCACGCTGGCGATTGGCGCGGTCGATGTGCCGCTTTATCCGACGCTGACGGCGGAACACATCGGCTACATGGTGCGGGATTCAGGGGCGAAGGTGGCGGTGGTGTCCTCGAAGGAACAGTATGACAAACTGGCAGCCGCCGGGGATATGCCCGAGCTGGAGCATGTGGTGGTGATGGATGCCGGGGAGTTTTCGGGTGCGGAGAGCTTTGCCAGCCTGATGCAGGGTACGCAGGCGAAGCAGCAGCGGGATTCCGCGTTCGATGCGATGGTGAAGGGTGCGCGGGGAGAGGACCTTGCGACGATCATCTATACGTCAGGGACGACGGGCGAGCCGAAGGGCGCGATGTTGACGCATGGCAACATTGCCAGCAATCTAAATCTTTCGACCGATCCATTTGGGTTTACGGAGAAGGACAGCTGCATCTCGTTTCTGCCGTTGTCGCATGTCACGGCGCGGCATCTGGACTACGCGATGATGTGCAACGAGGCGACGGTGGCCTATTGCCCGAAGTTCGATCTGCTGCCGGAGGCGATGAAGGCGTTGAAGCCGACGATCTTTGTGGCGGTGCCGCGGGTTTACGAGAAGATTCGCCAGGCGGTGGAAGGGAAGTCGGCTGCATCGCCAGTGAAGTCGAGGATTTTGAAATGGGCTTTGGCGACGGGTAAGACGCACAGGCCGGAGACGCTGGAGGGGAAGACTCCTTCGGGCATCGGCTGGGCGCTGGCGAACAAGCTGGTATTCGGCAAGATTCGCGAGGCGTTTGGCGGTCGGGTAGAGGTGTTTATCTCGGGCGGTGCTCCTCTGGGGATGGATACGGCAGGGTGGTTTGCCGATGCAGGGATTGTGATCTTTGAGGGGTATGGGCTGACGGAGACTTCGCCGGTGATTGGGCTGAACTACCCGAAGGCGCACAGGATTGGGACGGTGGGGAAGGCGCTGTCGAATGTGGAGTGCCGGTTTGCCGCCGATGGCGAACTGGAGGTGAAGGGGCCTTCGATATTTCCGGGCTACTGGAACAAGGAGAAGGAGACGGCGGAGGTCTTTACGTCGGATGGGTGGTTTAAGACTGGCGATATCGGCAACGTAGATGCCGACGGATTTCTGTCGATTACGGACAGGAAGAAGGAGCTGCTCAAGACCAGCGGAGGAAAGCTGATCGCTCCGCAGCCGATTGAAAATAAGCTGAAGGCGAATACGCTGGTGGCGCAGGCGGCGATGGTGGGCGATAAACATAAGTTTGCCTGCGTGCTGATTTCGCCTAATTTTGCTGCGTTAGAGGGATGGGCCAAGGGGCAGGGCATCGCTGCGGCAGACCATGCTGCGCTGGTGAAAGATGCCAAGGTGGTGAAGGCTTATCAGGAGATCGTGGACAAGGTGAATGCCGACCTGCCCAGCTACGAGAGCATGAAGCGGATGAGCGTGGTGCCGGATGAGTGGTCGGTGGAAGGCGGCGAGCTAACGCCGAGCATGAAGCTGAAGCGGCGTGTGGTGGAGAAGAAATACGAGAAGCAGATCGCGGAGTTCTATGCCGATGAGGCTACTTCGAAGGTGCGGTAGGCTTGAAGGATGGCAGATTCCGTGAAGAAGCGAATTGGGGTTCATGTAGGCACCTCGGGCGGGTGCTGGACGGCGGTGGAGCGGGCGGTAGCAGCGGGAGCGAACACGTTCCAGATATTTTCGGCCAGTCCGCGCATGTGGAAGGCGGCTCCGGTGAAGCCGGAGGATGCGGCGAAGATGCTGGCGCTGCGTGCTCAGCATGATGTGGCGCCGGTGGCTGTGCATGCGAGCTATCTGATTAATCTGTGCAGCCAGACCGAGAGTGTACGGGAGAACTCGGTGGCGGCGTTTCGCGGCGAGGTGGAGCGCGCGTTGGCGCTGGGTGCGGAGTATCTGGTGCTGCATCCGGGCAGTTGGAAGGGACTGACGCGCGAGGAAGGACTACGGCTGGCGGCGCAGTCGATTGAGCGCGCGATTGATGGCATCGACTTTACGGGGAAGAACTTCAGGATTTTGATTGAGAATACGGCTGGCGCGGAGTTTTCGCTGGGCGGCAAGCTGGAGCAGGTGGCGGAGCTGGTGGAGTGCCTGAAGGCCTGCGCCCCGGTGGCGGTGTGCCTGGATACCTGCCACGTCCATGTGGCTGGGTATGACATCGTGTCAGCGGATGGCTACATCGAGACGATGAAGCTGGTGGAGTCGACGGTGGGCTTCGATGCGGTGAAGGTTTGGCATAGCAATGATGCCAAGGCCGCGATGGGATCGAAGCTCGACCGGCATGAGCATATCGGCGAGGGGACGATTGGAGCGGAGGCGTTTCGGCGGCTGCTGCACGATGCGCGGTTTGCCCATGTGGCGTTTATCGCGGAGACGCCTGTGGATGCTCCAGGAGATGAAGCGAGGAATGTCGGGGTGCTGCGGACGCTGGCTGCTGGATGACGCAGATTGAGTTGCCGGATTCGCAATTTATTCTGACGGACTTGTGAGCGCCGCGGTTGTGGTTATTTTTTGCGGCGGTAGCTTTGCGCTGATCAGCGATTCAACCTGGTTCCATACGCGGGGATCGTTTTCGATCTCGATGTGCGGCCCCATGAAGAGGCGGGCATACCAGGGATACTTGTCGCAGGAGACGTGGGTGTTCTCATAGTTGAGCTGATAGTTGCCGAGGATCTGCGTTCGGGCTGGATCGGCGGCGCGGATGGTAGGTCGGCCGTGCAGCAGTCCGTTGAGCTGGTAGAAGTTGACGGCCTGGGCCACGTTGGCCGGGATTCGAGGGTCTCCCTCTCTGATCTTCGACACGCGGTCGACGAGGATGGTCAGCAGGACGGGAATTTTATCGTCCTGAAGCTGATGCGCCATGGTGACCGTCTCTGAGGCTCCCCAGCTGTGGCCGTAGAGAATGATGCGGGCGTGCTGTTTTTCGGCAACGCTCAGGGCTCCGTCATGGTTTGTGTCCAGCAGGTGCAGAATCTGCTGGAATGCTTTCGCGCCGTGAGAGTTTTGAAAGACCTGCGCGTAGACTCCCACCGGGTGGTTCTGTCGAATATGCATGGCGAGCTGGACTTCGCGATGGATGAGGTTGCTTTTCTTGACGCGCCCTCCCAGAAATCCGATGACGATCACCGGGGAAGCCGTGGCGGCCACTTTTTCAGAAGGCTCGATGGAGGGATGCATTGCGCCGATATTTCTTAGCATCTGCTGTGGAGGAAGCGCTTCCGCTTGTTCCGGGGGTGTCATCCCCCGGCAGGCTTGCAGGCTGAAAGCTAGGAAGGCAAAGAGGATAAGCGGCGAGGCGAGAAATATCCTGAGCGCGGGCGAGGATTTCTGGCAGGGTGTATTGGTTGGGAACGATTTGACAGATTGCAAGAGCACGAACCTCTCCGATGAGGGCGTACAAGCAGGTGAGGTTTTCCATCCGGCTTGGGTAGAGTCTAGTCCTTTTTGAAGGAGTGGGCGGAGTTGGTGTCGCCATCCGGTCGCAAGGCTATTGCTTCGCTGCGTGGAGCCATCTAGTATTGCCCGTGCAGTTTCGGGCCCGCTTGTGAAGTAATTTAGGTCACGAGGACACTGCCATGAGAGTGCTAAAAGCGTTTGGACTTGCCGCCGGGGGTGCATTGGCGGCCGCTGCCGCGGTAAAAATTCTTCGCAGTGCGCGATGCAAGCGGAGACTTCTCGACGGATTCAACCGGACAGCCGTCTTGGTCGATCAGAAGATCGGCTGGCCGTCATTGCCGGTTCCACTGGCGCTTGTGGTGCTGGCCGGCGACCGGAATACCTTACGCGAGAAAAACCTGATCGACACAAATACGCCGGACACTGTGCCCGCAACTTCTCCGGCTTATCCAAATGTGGTGACGGCCCGAACCCCGGACGGGACCTTCAACGATATGAAGTGTCCGTTTATGGGGAGCGCCGGTTCGCGGTTTGGCAGAAACATTCCTCTGGAGGAGACATGGCAGCAGAAGCAGCCTGACCTTATGACGCCGAGCCCGCGAGTGGTGAGCCTGGAGTTGATGACCCGCAATGAATTTACTCCGGCGAAGACGTTGAATCTGCTGGCGGCGGCATGGCTGCAGTTCCAGATTCGCGACTGGTTCAGTCACGGCAAGAGCATCAAGGAAGACCCATGGCAAGTGCCGCTGGCGCAGAATGACACCTGGCACGAGAACCCGATGCAGGTTTTGCGCACGATGCCGGACCCGACGCGGACCGCTGCGGATGAGGGCAAGCCGCTTACCTACGTCAACACGGAGACCCACTGGTGGGACGGCTCGCAGCTTTATGGCAGCACGGCGGACTATCGCGCGAAGGTACGGACTGGACTAGACGGCAAGATCTTCGTGGGCAAAGACCATCTGGTGCATCCCGATCCGACCGCGCTGGTACAACTGCAATCGGCTGCGCTGGTGGGATGGTGGGTGGGGCTTGAGCTCTTCTACACGCTGTTTTCGCTGGAGCACAATTCGATCTGCGACAAGCTGAAGCAGGAGTATCCCGAGTGGGGCGATGACGACCTGTTTGAGCACGCGAGGCTCATCAATGCCGCGATTATCGCCAAGATTCATACCGTGGAGTGGACGACGGCGATCCTGGGGCATCCGGTGTTGCAGATTGCCATGCGCGCGAACTGGTGGGGGCTGGCCGGAGAGCGAATCAAGAATCTGTTTGGCCGCTTGAGCGGGAGTGAGCTGGTCAGCGGGATACCGGGCTCGGAGACCGACCACTTTGGAGTTCCTTATTCGCTGACGGAGGAGTTCGTAGCGGTCTATCGGATGCATCCACTGATTCCCGATGACATAACCTTCTGGTCGCGGGAGACGGGCGAGGTGTTGCAAAAACTCAATTTTCAGCAGATTGCCGGTGATGACGCACAGAATATCTGCGACAGCATCCACGTCGAGGACCTGTTCTACTCGTTCGGGCTGATGAATCCCGGAGCGGTCGTGCTGCATAACTATCCGAAGACGCTGCAGCACTTCGTGAGGCCGGACGGCATTTTGATGGACGTTGCGGCGCACGATATTATGCGCTGCCGCGAACTGGGAGTTCCGCGATATACGAAGTTCCGTAAGCTGCTGAACCTGCGGCCAGTGACGACGTTCGAAGAGCTTACTCCAAATGCGGAGTGGCGCGAAGAAATACGCCGCGTCTACAACAACGACATCGATTCGGTGGACCTGATTGTGGGGCTATTTGCGGAAAAGCCGCCGGAAGGGTTTGGCTTCAGCGATACCGCCTTCCGCATCTTTATCCTGATGGCGTCGCGGCGGCTGAATAGCGATCGCTTCTTTACCACCGACTTTACCGAAGACGTCTACAGCAAGGCCGGGATGGATTGGATCAGGGACAGCACGCTTTCTACGGTGTTGCTGCGGCATTATCCGTCGCTGGCCCCGGCACTGGAGGGGCTAGAGAACGGGTTTGCTCCGTGGAAGGCCAAGGGCGCGCAAACCTAGCGGTCGGCTGGAATTTGAGAGGAAGAGTGCGTTCGTCAGCAGCGATGGCGTGGTTTTCTTTACAATCAGAAATATATGCCAGAGATGCAGACGAGCGAGACGGACAAGCAGGCGCGGTATAGCCCGGCGGAGATTGAACCGAAGTGGCAGCAGCGGTGGGACGCCGATCCGGCGCTCTATGCCGCCGAAGGGCACGATGCGGGTAAGCCGAAGTACTACTGCATCGAGATGCTGCCCTACCCGAGCGGGCAGTTGCACATGGGGCATGTACGGAACTATGCGATTGGCGATGCGCTGGCCCGCCACATGTGGATGCGCGGGTATAACGTGCTGCATCCGATGGGCTGGGACGCATTTGGGCTGCCGGCGGAGAATGCCGCGCTCAAGAACAATACCCCGCCGCGCGAGTGGACGCTGGCGAATATTGCCGCAATGCGCAAGCAGATGCAGCGGCTGGGTTTGAGCTACGACTGGGCCACCGAGGTCACGACCTGCCTGCCGGATTACTACCGCTGGAACCAGTGGTTCTTTTTGAAGATGTATAACGCGGGCCTCGCCTACCGGAAGAAGAGCAAGGTCAACTGGTGTCCGGATTGCCAGACCGTGCTGGCCAACGAGCAGGTGATCCTGGATTCCAAAGGGCGGGGCGTCTGCTGGCGACATGAGGACACCGTCGTCGAACAGCGGGATCTGACGCAGTGGTTTTTGAGGATTACGAAGTATTCGGACGAGTTGCTGGACGGTTTGGACAAGCTGGTGGGTTGGCCGGAGAAGGTCAGGACCATGCAGCGCAACTGGATCGGTCGCAGCGAGGGGACGCTGGTGGACTTCGCCGTGGATGGCGAGGTGAAGGCAGCGAATTGCGAGAAGATCACCGTGTTTACGACGCGGGTGGATACGATCTTTGGCGCGACCTCGGTGCAGCTTGCTCCGGAACATGCGGTGGCCAGGGCTTTTGCGGCCGAGGACGCTGCACTTGCAGGCAAGATCGAGGAGTTGCTGGCACAGCAGACACTGGCGCGTGAGGCCGGGGATGTCGGCGGCATCGAAAAGCATGGTGTGGATACGGGCCGGTTTGCGGTGAATCCGTTCAATGGCGAACGCGTGCCCATCTGGGTGGCGAACTACATTCTGGCGGACTACGGCACCGGCGCGATCATGAGCGTTCCGGCCCATGATGAGCGGGACTTTGAGTTTGCCCAGAAGTATGGCCTGGCCGTGAAGCAGGTGATTGCTCCCCGTGTCGATGCTGGCGATGTGGCTCTTCCTTACACCGCGGAAGAAGATGCCGTGCTGGTGGATTCTGGTGAATGGACGGGCGAGAGCAGCGTGGAAGCGCAGCAGAAGATGGCCGGGTTTGCCAAGGAGAATGGATTTGGTACGGCTACAGTTACATATCGTCTGAAAGACTGGGGCGTGAGCCGCCAGCGGTATTGGGGAACGCCGATCCCGATGGTCTATTGCGAATGCTCCGGCGAAGAGCCGATTCCGCTGCCGGAGAGCGCATTGCCGGTGGTACTGCCGCCGCAGGTGGATATTACGCAGCAGGGCGGATCTCCGCTGGGCCGCGTGCCGGAGTTTGTGAATACGACTTGCCCGAAGTGCGGTGGCCCTGCGCGGCGCGAGACGGACACGATGGATACGTTCGTCGATTCGAGTTGGTACTTCTATCGCTACACCGATTCGAAGAACGCGGACGCGCCGTTTGCGAGCGAGAAGGCGAATTACTGGTTTCCGATTGATCAGTACATCGGCGGCGTGGAACATGCGATTCTCCACCTGATCTATTCGCGGTTCTGGACGAAGGTCATGCGCGATCTTGGACTGATCAAAAATGACGAGCCTGCTGCGCGGCTGTTTACGCAGGGTATGGTCATCAAGGATGGCGCGAAGATGTCGAAGTCGAAGGGCAACGTGGTCTCGCCCGACGACATGATTGCTCGCTATGGTGCGGATGCAACGCGCATGTACGCTTTGTTCGCGGTTCCACCGGATAAAGATCTGGAGTGGCAGGAAGATGGAGTCGCCGGAATCAGCCGCTTCCTGAGCAGGATCTACCGGCTGGCGACGAAGTATGGCACCGCGAGCATGGCGCAAGGGGTGGTGCGCGAGGGCAAAGGCTCCGCCGTGGAGCAGAAGCTGCTGCGCAAGCTGCACCAGACGATTGCGAAGATCACGATGGACTTCAGCGGCCGCTGGCACTTCAATACCTCCATCGCCGCGACGATGGAGCTGGTCAACGAGGTAGTGGCTTCGGAGGCCGCGATTGACGCAGGCGAGGTTTCGCCCGCGGCGGTGGCGGAGGTATTCCGCAACCTGGTATTGCTGATGGCTCCCTTCGCTCCGTTTTTTGTGGCGGAGTTGTGGGAGCAGATCGGCGGCGAGGGCGTGGTGTTTCGCGTGCCGTGGCCGGTGGCGAATGCTGATCTTCTGCGCGAAGATGAAGTAGAGATTCCAGTGCAGATGAATGGCAAGCTGGTCAACGTCGTCACGGTTCCGGTCGGCAGCAAGGAAGACGTTGTAAAGGCTGCGGCGCTGGCGGATGCTAAGGTTATCGCAAGAATGGAAGGCAAGACCGTGGTGAAGGTGATTGTGGTGCCCGGCAAGCTGGTAAATCTGGTGGTGAAGTAGTGGAGGCGACGCCGCAGGATGGCGTCGTGATCGCTGCGGGGACGGTACGCGGGACACAGTCGTTTGTGCATGTGCTGTCGCAGTGTTGGAAGAACCCCCAGTGGACGGCGCTGGAAGTATTGTGGCGCTGGATTTATGGGATTCCGGCGCTGCTGGTTCTCTGGTATCAGGGAACAAGAATTCTGCAAGCCGCTCCCTTGGACGTGAAGGCGCTGAAGTCCATGTCGATCCTGGATGCGATGGGATCGTCGAAGACGCTTGCGGACGCGATGGCAGTCGTTCTGCCGCCTGTAGCGCATCTGCTGGTGTGGCTGGGGCCGATCCTGGTGCTGGTGTGGGTGGTGGTGTCGTCGGTGGGACGCATGGTTGTGCTGCGACGCGTGGACAGCAGGCTTTACGTCCGCCTGGGGACCTTGATCGTGTTGCAGGCAGTGCGAGTGGTGGCGCTGCTGGGGAGCTTTGCCGTATGGTTTTTGTGCATGGAGTGGGCGGCACAGCTGAATATCACCAGGCCGATTGCCGCTGGCGGCGAGCCAAACCTCGTGGGTTATTGTTCGCTCGCGATTGTTGGGACGCTGGGGCTATTTTCGCTTTGGGCGATCGCGAGCTGGGGGTTGAGCGTCGCTCCGCTGCTGGCCATGCTGCGGAACATCGGCGTCGGCAAAAGTTTTGCTGCGGCATTCCGGCTGGGACCGCTCAAATCGAAGCTCATGGAGATCAACTTGGTAATGGGGATTGTGAAGATCGCGCTGATCGTGCTGGCGATGGTGCTTTCGGCCACTCCTCTGCCGTTTGAGGTGGTAGCGACTCCGCAGTTTTTGACGTGGTGGTGGGCTGGGGTGACGGTGATCTATTTTGTCGCCTCGGACTTCTTCCATGTGGCTCGGCTGGTGTCTTATCTGGAGCTATGGCGCGCCTATGAGACTGATGAGGGCTCTTTACTCAGGTAGGCGGAAATTCTGCATCTCATAGCACAGGGCCTTTTGAAACTTCTGCCCGGAGGCTACGGATGTCATTTGGAATCTATGCAATTGGCTACCTCATTTTGATCGTGGGCGTCGCTTATCTGGCCCACCTGATGCATATCCCTCAGCACTATATTGTGGCCGGCGCGATCATTCTAATAGGGCTCGGGATTGTGACTGGAGTGCAGACTACGCGGCACAAAGATCCCAGCTAAGGCGGTCACGAACTGACCGGCCTTTCGCCGTCACCTCATAGAGTTCCGCAGGCGGTTTCCAGGTACTTGCGCCCTCGCATTTACACTGGATACGTGGACACTTCAACGATAGTCATTCTGGATTTTGGGTCGCAGTATACGCAGCTCATCGCGCGGCGTATCCGCGAGTTCAACGTTTTCTCCGTGGTGCTGCCTTGTACCGCTTCGCTCGAAAAAGTGCGGGCGTTGAACCCGAAGGGCGTCATCCTCTCGGGTGGGCCTTGCTCTGTCTATGATGCGGAGGCTCCGGCGGCCGACCCGGCGGTGCTCGCGATGGGCGTGCCGGTGCTGGGAATCTGCTACGGGTTGCAGTTCGTCGTGCATCATCTTGGCGGCAAGGTGCAGCCAGCGGCAGCGCGGGAGTATGGCCATGTCGAGGTAGCCGTGGTGGCGGAGACTCCGCTGTTTCGTGGATTGCCGCAGACGCTCGATGTCTGGATGTCGCATGGCGACCATGCCGAGCAGTTGCCGGAGGGCTTCTCGCTGACGGCGAAGACAAGCAATGCTGTTGCCGGAATTGCCGACGAGAAGCGGCGAATCTGGGCAGTGCAGTTTCATCCCGAGGTCGCGCATACGAAGCAGGGAATGGCGCTGCTGAAGAACTTCTGCCTCGATATCTGCGGAGCGAAGCAGGATTGGACGCCGGAGCACTTTATTCAGGCAACGGTGGAGCGGGTGAAGGCTCAGGTCGGCGATGGCCATGCTATCTGCGGATTGAGCGGAGGCGTTGACTCGTCGGTCGCCGCGGTTCTGGTGGCGAAGGCGATTGGCGACCGGCTGACCTGCATCTTCGTGAACAACGGAGTGCTGCGCAAGGACGAGTTCGCCAAGGTGCAGAAGACGATGCGCGAGCAGCTAGGGCTGAATGTCGTTGCGGTAGATGCAGGCGAGCGCTTCTTATCGAAGCTGGCTGGCGTTACTGATCCCGAGAAGAAACGGAAGGTGATCGGCAACGAGTTCATTGCCGTCTTCGACGACGAAGCGAAGAAGATCTTTGAAGCAGAGAAACATGTTGGCGAAGAGATTGCGTGGCTGGTCCAGGGCACTCTCTATCCAGATGTGATCGAGTCTTCGAGCGTGCATGGGCCTTCGCATACGATCAAGAGCCATCACAACGTCGGAGGTTTGCCGGAGAACATGAAGCTCAAGCTGATCGAGCCGCTGCGCGATCTCTTCAAAGATGAAGTTCGCCGCATCGGTCGGGACCTGGGCATGCCCGATGACATTATCGAGCGGCAACCCTTTCCGGGGCCTGGACTTGCAGTCAGGATTCTGGGCGAGGTGACTGCGGATCGCGTTGCCTTGTTGCAGGAGGCCGACGAGATTGTCGTCGCCGAGATTAAGGCGGCTGGCCTTTATCGCAAGGTCTGGCAATCCTTCGCTGTGCTGCTGCCGGTGAAGAGCGTGGGCGTCATGGGCGATCAAAGGACGTATGCCTACACCTGCGCGATCCGTGCGGTGGAGTCGGAAGATGGGATGACCGCAGACTGGGCTCCGCTGCCCTACGAGGTGTTGCGGACGATCTCAAGCCGCTTCGTGAGCGAGATTCGTTGCATCAATCGAGTGGTCTACGACATTACGTCGAAGCCGCCCGGAACGATTGAGTGGGAATAACAATCAGTGGCTGGTTGCGGGAAGGTTCGGTTTCAGGACTTGAGAGCGGCGGGCCGTGGTCTGGACGACGATGCGGGTGTCGCGGGCGAAGGTGACTTCGCCGCCTCGCTTGATCCATCGATTGTAGAGAGAAAGCGCTGCGCCGTAAGCTCCGAAGCCTGCGGCCACGTTGGCTGAGCCGCTGGCGGTTCCGACGATGAAGCCGATGAGGCCGATGCTGTTGGAGGCTCCTGCATTTTTGCGGAAGAGCTCTCTATCTCCATCGCCACGATCCTGATGCAACGGGCTGGCCGCGAGCGCGATGAGCAGCAGGGGAACGATGACCTTGTCCTGCGGCTTTGGCTTTACCTGGCCTTCGGAGTCCATCGCGAGGTTTTGGGCCGAGGATGAATCTGCGCTGGTGACGGTTGTCTGGACATTCTGTGTCTTACCGCTGGGCAGAACAAGCTGGCGGAAGTCGAAGTGCAAGACGCCGACGCGTCCGAAGCGGCGAGCAGGTTTCGCTTGAGTGACAGCTCCTACAAGAGTTGAGCCTTCAGGTACGGCAATGGTGTGGTCCGGGTTATAGATAGGCTCGGCGACGGTAGCGTGGATGATCTGGCCGGATTTGGAGGACGTAGAGCTTAGCTTGTCGGTGAGGTAGGCGTTGACGATCCAGATGGATGAGTCGGCAGGTTTTGTGGCGAGCGCTGGTTCCGGAGCGGATTGCGGTGGAATGTTGAGTGAGGCTGCTGTTTCGACTGTCCAGGCTGTGCCCTTCTGAATGCGCTGCGGATGGTAGGGGAGCTGAGTGTATAGAAGCTGGGTGAAGCGGTCGCGCTTGTCGGGGGCAGTGAAGAAGGCGAGCTGGTCGCGGAGGACCTGGATGCCGTTGTCGAACTGCTGATGGATGAAGCCTCCCTTGCGGTGAGGCGGTGGAACGAGGCGGTAGATGGGCGCTCCGTCGGTGGCGGTTCCGGTGACAATGGGCAGAGTGGTTCCGTCGTCGAGCAGAATTCCGGTGAAGCGAACAACAGGGATGTAGAAGGGCGTGAAATCTGCACGGAGACGTGCGGTGACGCGATGAGAGTGATCGGCGCGAAGGGAGGTGACTGTGCCTTCAAGGATAGTCTTTTCGGGGAGGACGAGCTTGTTGTCGGCGTAGACGGGATAGATCAGCTCGGCGCGGATGGGTTGGCCGACGCGCATGGGGAGATGGTCGTCAACCTGGACGGCGAGCGGCGTTCCGGCAGGAACGGTGGCCGTTTGGCA
>NZ_DATKQC010000175.1:0-8181 GCF_035532915.1 Edaphobacter sp. | reverse complement strand
CACGAAATGCACGAAGGCGGGGTAGATACTAAAAATCTTGTCACATACGGTGGACAACAGGCGTGTGCTGCCAACAGCTTTGCTACTAGTGCCGAAGGCATAAGCACAAACATTGGAATTGCCGAGGGTGACTTCGCCAAGATGGCCAAGAACTCGGAAGGCACCATCAAGGCCACCCAAGAGTCTATGCGGGAAGATCAAAGGGCTTGGATAGGAATGATGCAGGTAACTGGAATACCGGAGGTTGGTAAGCCTTTCCACGCCACTGCTGTTTTGGCAAACACCGGAAGAACTCCCGCCATAGATTTTGTGGCTCAAACTAGGATGATTCCAGTAGTCGAAGGGAACAAATTCGTTCCAAACTGGAAAGCCAAAGCTCCGGGTATCCGCAGCCGCACGACACTCTTCCCCAATCAAACATTTAGCTCTACGGTGAAGGGATCGGATAATGATGTGGTTGTGGATCAAGCATCCCTTGACGCCGTAATAAACACCGGGAAAGTCAAGGCTTACGTGTTTGGTAGGGCTTGCTACAAGGACGTTTTCAAGAGAAAGCACTGGCTGAGGTTTTGCGATCTGTACGATCCTGTGGGCAAAGACTATATCGCGTGCGCCCAATATAATGAGGTAGACACAGAGAAGACCGCAAATGACGAATCCTGCGAACTTCCTGAGGTTACGAATTAGGCTTCCCACTAAGTGTCCAGAAAGTGGACAAACGTCGATTTGAGTCTTTCTTGATTGGCTATTCATTCGGCCCCAATCGGGGAGCAACCTGCCATTTGGCGCAAGAAATGCCTGACCCTGCTGCTGAGTCAAGTATGTTATTACCACTCTATTTGGCTTGTTATGTGTGAGTTAGAAGATTGGGGGCTTGACAGGTTTTGGAATGTGGAATGAGGAGGACGGGCAACAGCAGCTAATTTGCCGAAGGCTTCTCAATGTGATCGATGACGATGACCTCTACTGGTCCCTTCGTCGGCACCAGTTTTAGGCCGAGCTGCTCCTGGATTGCGGTGAACAAGTATGGCGCATCAGCCCCATTCTGCTGTCTAGTGTCCGAATCGGCAGGCTGTTCTCGTCCCCATTTCAGCGTGAAGTCATAGGCTCCCTTGAGGCCGGTCTGATCTACTACGGTGCGTCCGCCAAACACAAGAGGAGAGCGTGCAAAGTCGTCGAGCGTTATTGCCGTAGCGGTGGTTTCGATTCCATGCTCGCTCTCGGCAGTATCAAAGAGCCGGGTGGATTCACCCTCTTTTGCCGGAGACAGCTTCGGGCCGCCCTTCGCGACGACCAGTGCGTAGATCGGCATCTCCCTTGTCTCGAAATGTACCTTCAGCTTGAATCGGTTCGCGAGCAAGGACTGTTCCATGAACTCGACCTGCTCCCGCTGTTGCATTGGGGTCATCTTTTGCATTGCCGCGTACAGGGAGTCCTCAATCTTTGCCTGAATCTCGTACCGATTGGATTGCTGCTGCACCCAGGCTGGTGCTCCCACAATATGGTTCTCGTGACCGAGCTGCAGGTTATACGCCGACGCAATGAGTATCGCTGCCTCCCCGACGAAATGCACCCTGTCACTGACCTGTCCGCGCAACCGACCGGGAGACACTTTCATGGGTAGAGGCTGGCCTATGGGCATCGGTGGTGGTTCCCACGGCCTGATCGTTGCTACCTCGAAGGAGGGCACGGGGCCGCTCGCGTGCAGAATTTGCGCGTGCACTGGGACCATGCGCATGATTCCAAATGCGGAAGGCATTGCGATGGTAAGGAAACCCAGCGTTGTAAAGATTATCTTTTTGCCTGTATGGGGATTTCTGTGCAGTAACCATGTTGCCAGCGAAACGAATGCGATCAATGCTGCCAATCGCCATAGAGGATTCGGCAGCTCTGGAGAAGGGGTGTCTCCTGTCCTCTTGTCGTGCCGTAGGGTTTCAACGCCATTCAAGTTTCTTCCGGGAACTCCACGTCTGGTCGAGTGAGTTTGCCAGCTTGGAGCAGATGCGAGGTGATTCGCCACGTTGGTTTGTTGAAGTGAGAGAGGGAATTGCCCATTGGCTTCCGCTACGGTGATGCCTTTATGTTGCGCTTCATGGCTGGCCTGGAGGCTGATGGTGATGCGGCTGCTCGAAGTTGTGAGGGCGAAGCCGATTGCGAGTAAGAATATGGCCGAAAGGATTGAAGCTCGGGCGAGGTCGAAGAAGGTCAGGCATCCTTGCGAGACCATGACGTAATGACCTGAGAGCAGGGATTGTTGCGTGATCGGCGTCTCCGTTGTTTGGGGGAAGGCGTATGCGGCCCACTGTCGCGCCAGAGACAGCAACGCGTCGAGATAAAGGCGCGCGAAGCCATTGCTGGTCAATGCGTCCTCGAAGTCTAGCGTCATCTCGCGACCAAATTCGTTGCGAAAGTCTGCAGGATGCAGTCTGATCATTGCTCCGTACAGTTGGCTTTGGAGGTTGCTCATGAATGCCTCTCCTCGTGAAGACGCAGGCCGCGACGGGCTTCACGGAGCACGCCCGTTAAGCGTTCCGTCTCGGACGCTAGTACAGAACTTCCTATCTGTGTGAGGTGATATTTGCGACGCGGCTCGCTCTCGGAACTCTCTGCCGAGGCCTCCTCGATGAGGCCAAGTTTGAGAAGTTTCTTGACGTTGTCGTAGAGCGTACCCGGACCCATCTTGTACTGGCCGCCTGACTGACGGGCGACCTCGAGCATGATGCCGTAACCGTGCAGGTCTCCACCGGTCAGGGCCAGCAGGACGTGTAATGTGGCCGGGGAGAGAGGGAGGAGATTGCTATAGTCGGACTTCATATTCGAAACACGATATATCGGCTTCCGAAAATATGTCAATGAATTTTATTAGGCAATCTACTCCCCAGGGGCTAAAGCCCCACTCTGGAGACTATGTTCGAGAGGGCCAAGGCTGAAGCCTTGGCGTACCCAGATGCTCCTAGAGGAACGACATCGCCAGAATCAGGGACATTGCAAAATAAGGACGACGGCAGAGAACTTGAAGATTTTAATTTCAGGGTTTGGGACGGAGTTGGGATAGGAGAGCATCGGCGGTGGGTTGGGTGTTGAGGATGTCGGCGGCGGTGAGCCAGGCGCGGCGGAGTTGGGTGATGCCGAATTTTATTTGATCGAGTTCTTCGGTGGCGTGGGCGTCGGTGTCGACTACGATCTTGCAGTTGTGTTGTTTGGCCAAGCGCAGATTTAAATCGTTTAGGTCGGAGCGGGCGGGGGAGGCGTTGTGCTCGACGGCTACGCCTAGTTCGGCGGCTCGCTTTAATACCTGATCGATGTGGACGGCGTAGGCGTCGCGCTTGAGGACTTTGCGTCCGGTGGGATGGCCGAGGATGCGGGTGTGTGGGTTTTCCAAGGCGCGGAGGATGCGGTCGGTCATCTGCTCGATGGGTTGGTCGAAGCGGCTGTGGACGCTGGCGACGACGATGTCCATTTGGGCGAGGGTGCTGTCGTCGAGGTCGAGCTGACCTTCGGCGAGGATGTCGACCTCGATGCCGGGGAGGATGCGGAACGTCAGGGGAGGAGAAGCAGGTCCTCCGCTTCGCGAAGGATGACAATCTGAATCCGGAACGGAAGGAGTTTTGAGGGCTTGATAGAGGGAAGTCAGGCGGGCGTCAGTGGGGGGTGTGTCGGTGGCGAGCGCTTCGCGGAGTTTGGCGAAGTCTTGCTGGATCTCGGCGTCGACTTCGCGGATGCGCTTGATGTGGGCGAGGGCGCGGGCGTCGTCGAGGCCGTTGGTCATCGCTAGATTTTTGCTGTGGTCGGTGATGGCGATGTAGGAGAGGCCGCGAGCGATGGCGGCTTCAGCCATCTGACGGATGGTGTCGCGGCCGTCGGTGGCGTCGGTGTGCATGTGCAGGTCGCCGCGAATGTCGGCGAGGGTGATGAGGTTGGGCAGAGTGTGGGCGGCTGCGGCTTCTAGCTCGCCGCAGTTCTCGCGCAGCTCGGGTGGAATGTAGTCGAGGTCGAGGGCGTTGTAAATCTCTTCTTCGCTGGCTGCGGCGATGATCTTGTTGTCTTCGAGGCGCAGCAGAGCGTACTCGCTGAGGGTGAGGCCGCGTTTGATGGCTCGCTGGCGCAGGGCTACGTTGTGCATCTTCGAGCCGGTGAAGTATTGCAGCGCGGCTCCGTAGCTGGCGCGGGGGAGGAGGCGGACGTCGACCTGGAGGTTGTTGCGGAGAGTGAAGGAGACTTTGTTCTGGCCTCGGGCGAGGAGCTTGTCGATGAGCGGCAGGGTGGCTACGTGCTCGACTGCGGCGGCGACGACATCGGGCTCGCAGGCGGGGCCGGTGACGAGGAGGTCGAGGTCGCCTACGGTCTCGCGTCCTCGGCGAAGAGAGCCTGCGGGGGTGATGGTTTCGATGCCGGGAAAGGCGCGGATGAGGGCGGAGATGCGCTCGGCGAGGTCGTGGGCCTGGTCGATGCGGAAGCGGCTGGAATTTTTGCGGTAGTCCTCGATGCCCTTGAGGAGCTTGGTGGTGAACTTTTCGCCCATGCGCGGGAGCTTGTTGAGATGGCCAGCTTTGGCGGCTTCTTCGAGGGCATCGATGTCGGCGACCTGAAGAGAGGACCATATGAGGGCTACGGTCTTGGGGCCCATGCCGGGGAGGCGGAGAAGTTCGAGCATGGTGGGCTTGTATTTGGTGAGCAGCTCTTCGCGGAGGGGCATGGTTCCGGTCGAGACCAGATCGACGATGTTGGCGGCCATGCCTTTGCCGATGCCGGGGATGGCGAGGAGTTGTTTGGGTTCGGTGACGAGGGTGGAGAGTTGGGTGGTTTGCTGCTCGACGGCCTCGGCGGCGCGACGGTAGGAGCGGATGCGGAAGGGGTCGGCTGCGTCGATCTCGAGCAGGGCTGCGGTTTCGTCGAGCAGGCGTGCGATGGTGATGTTGTCCATGAATGGAGGCGAGCCGGTCTTTCTATGTCTGAATCGTCTTCGCCCGGCTGCTCAGTCAGTATGCAACGGCGGGAGATGCGGATGCACGTCGCTATGGGCGGGCCGGGCGAAGATGTCGATTAGACAGCCTCTTTGAGGCGGCTGACCTGATCGGCCTGGGGGCCTTTGCTGCCTTCGATGATGTCGAACTCTACTTCGTCACCCTCTTTGAGGCTCTTGTAGCCTTCGCGCTGGATGGAGCTGTAATGAACGAATACGTCTGCCCCGCCGTCCCGGCCAAGGAATCCGTAGCCTTTTGCGTTGTTGAACCACTTAACCGTGCCTTTATATTGACTCACTTGAACGTGCTCCCTTTTGTCGGTCGATGCGCGTTGCCGCGACTTACCTGTGTCTGACGCAGGAGTTGGGCATGGAGTTTTCCGGTAAAGTTTTCCAGCGAGTGAGGAGATTCTTCCGGGTGGGGAGATTTGCCTTTCGATCAATGGTTTCGCGGGGTTACGCGGAATAGAGCGTAACCGAATCGATTATTTTGCGCAGGCGATATGGATAACATGATGAAGGTCTTATTGTGATGTCTCGGGTAGTAGACAGCCAACAGACCGGTAAATCCTTGCCGAGTGGCTCAGAGTTCGTTGTGAGCCACTCGGTTGAGATGAGACAAAGCGCAAGTATCTGGTTAGAGACGGCCTTCGCGATGGGCGGCGGCGTAGAACAAGACGCCGATGAGGGTTTTGCCGTCGTGGATCTTGTCGGCGGCGATGAGAGCGAGGGCCTTGGAGAGCGGGGTGCGGACGATCTCGATGTGCTCGTCCTCCTCGGGGTTGGCGGCGCCCTGCTTGATGTCGCGGGCGAGGTAGATCTGCATGGACTCGCCGAGGAAGCCGGGGCTGGCGTAGTACTTGGTGAGGTGGGTCCAGCGTTTGGCGCGGAAGCCGGTCTCTTCGATCATCTCGCGTTTGGCGGCAGCGAGGGGAGCTTCGTTGGGCTCGATGCGTCCGGCGGGGAGTTCGAGCAGGAACTGGCCGGCGGCGTGGCGGTATTGGCGGATGAGGATGAGGTCGGGGTCTTTGGGGTTGACGGACTCGTCTACTGCAAGGACGACGATGGAGCCGTTGTGGCGGATGACGTCGCGGGTGTAGGGAGTGTCAGAGCCGGGCTCGATGATTTTGTCGGTGTAGACGGAGAAGACGTTGCCCTTGTAGGAGAGTTTTGAGGAGATGAGGGCAGCTTTGGTGGCGGTGGGCTTCTTTTTGGCGGGGGATTTTGGCTTGACGGGGACGGCTTTGGACTTGGGTTTGGGCTGGGAGGCGACGGGCTTTTTTGTCGAGGTGGCCATAAAGCTACGTTATCATCCTGCATCGTGAGTTGGGGGTTGGGCATCCAACCGTTACATGAAGATAGTAAGGTGGATAGTGGCTGCGGAGTTTGGGCCAGGCCGGGATGCTGTGCCGGTTCGAGGATTGTGGCTGCGATGAGCGCTGAGTGTTACCCGATAACGATTTTGCCGCATGTGTCGCCGTTGTATCGCGGCTACCTTGGCATGGGCGACAGTCCCGTGGATGCAGCGGTGCGCCGGTGGTATGGAGCGGAGCCGTTTGCGGGCAAGTGGATGCGCAAGGAGCGCCCGGGCGTGAATGCTGCCGGGCTGGCGGATGCGTTGGCGCGACAGAACGCTGAGTTTGGTGCGGGCTCGGCGGCGATGGTGAATATCGAGAAGCTGCGTGGTGGTGCTCGCGCGATAGTGACCGGGCAGCAGGTGGGTTTGTTTGGCGGGCCGCTGCTGACTTTATTAAAGGCTGCTACTGCCGTGGCGCGAGCTAAGGATGCTACGCGGACTTCTGGGGTGGAGCATGTGCCGGTGTTCTGGCTGGCGACAGAGGACCACGATCTGGCCGAGGTGGACCAGGTATCGTTGCTGACGAAGACTTCGGTGGAGACGCTGCGGGCTGGATTGAAGACGAAGGCTGCGGTTGAAGTAGGTGGGATCGCGCTGGGTGCAGAGATCGATCAGGTGTTGGAGCAGGCGGGGGAGTTGCTGGAGTTCTCTCCGGCGTGGGAGATGTTGAAGGAGTGTTATACGCCCGAGCAGACGCTGGGTGGAGCGTTTGCGCGGTTGATGGCGCGGTTGTTCGCTGCGCAGGGATTGGTTGTGATGGATGCCGCCTCGCGGGAGTTTCATGCGCTGGGGGCAAGTACGCTGCGTTATGCGATTGAACATGCCGAGGAGTTGCAGACGGCGCTGATCGCTCGTAGTGAAGAGCTGGTGAAGGCTGGCTATCATGCCCAGGTGCTGGTTGCCGCTGGGGGCAGTCTGCTGTTTCTGGTGGAGGAGTCGACGGGTGAGCGGATGGCCCTGCGGCGCACGCCTGAGGGTGGATGGAAGGCTGGCGGGAAGGCTTATTCTTCTGCGGAGTTAATTGCGATTCTGGAGAGTGCGCCGGAGCGTCTGAGTCCGAATGCGCTGCTGCGGCCTGTGTTTCAGGACACGATTCTGCCGACGGCGGCTTATATCGGCGGCCCTTCGGAGATTGCCTACTTTGCGCAGAGCGCGGTTTTGTATGAGGCGATTCTGGGACGGGTGACTCCGGTGTTGCCGCGGCTGAGTGCGACGCTGCTGGAGCCTGCGGTTGCTACCGTGATGGCCACGCATGAGGTTCAGTTGCCGGATGCGATGACGACGGCGGCAGAGTTGGCGTTGCGGCTGGGCGCTCGGGCGATGCCGATTGAAGAGAAACGGCGGCTGGCGGCGGCGGGCAATGCGCTGGATGCTGCGCTGACGGCTGCGATGGAGTACATGGGTGGGATGGATGAGTCGCTGGGGCGTACGGCTGAGGTGTCAGGCTCGAAGATGCGCTACCAGATGAACCGGCTGCGACGGATGGCGGCGGCGTTTGAGTTGCAGAAAGAGGCCAGTCTGGCGAAACATGCGGCGGCGATTACGCTGAATGTCTTTCCTGAGGGGCATCCGCAGGAGCGATTGGTGGGGGGAATCTGGTTTGTGGCGCGGCATGGAGAGGGATTGATGGAGCGGCTGGTGGAAGCTGCGGCGAATCTTTGTCCGGGGCATGTGGTGATTCGGCTTTAGGGGCATCATCTGGATGAGGGCATCCCCCAGGGGCTAAATGTGGTGTCTCAAGAGGTTGTTGACATCGAGGCCTGATCGGCTGATGGGTGGTTTCTGGTCAAGGCTAGCATGTGGTCGATGCCAGTTGTACTGGTGGATCCATGGTTCGAGGCATTGGTTTCTTTCTGCTGAG
>NZ_DATKQC010000174.1:0-2124 GCF_035532915.1 Edaphobacter sp. | reverse complement strand
GGCACAGAAGGCGCGGATAGCTTCGGGAGTGAAGCCGCGGCGGCGGATGCCGGAGAGGGTGGGCATACGGGGATCGTCCCAGCCGCTGACACGGTTTTCCTGCACGAGCTGGAGGAGCTTGCGCTTCGAGAGCAGCGTGTAGGTGAGGTTGAGGCGGTCAAATTCAATTTGCTGCGAGGGGAAGATGCCGAGTTGCTCGATATACCAGCGGTAGAGGGGCTGGTGGTCGGCAAACTCGAGGGTGCACATGGAGTGGGTGACGCACTCGATGGAATCCGACTGGCCGTGGGCGTAGTCGTACATGGGGTAAATGCACCACTCGTCGCCGGTGCGGTGGTGCGAGGCGTGCAGGATGCGGTACATGACCGGGTCGCGCATGTTGAGGTTGGGCGAGGCCATCTCGATTTTGGCGCGGAGGACGCGGGAGCCGTCGGGGAACTCGCCCTGCTTCATGCGGACGAAAAGGTCTAGATTCTCTTCAATCGTCCGGTTGCGATAAGGGCTGTCCGTGCCGGGCTCGGTGAGGGTGCCGCGGTACTGGCGGATCTCGTCGGCGGAGAGGTCATCGACGTATGCTTTTCCAGTCTTGATGAGCTGCAAAGCCCATTCGTAAAGCTGGCCGAAGTAGTCTGAGGCGTAGCAGAGGCGCTCCCAGTCGAAGCCGAGCCAGCGGACGTCCTTCTGGATGGAATCGACGTACTCCTGCTCCTCTTTTTCAGGGTTGGTGTCGTCGAAGCGCAGGTTGGTCTTGCCGCCGAACTCGTCGGCGAGGAGGAAGTCGAGGCAGATGGCCTTGGCGTGGCCGATGTGGAGGTCGCCGTTGGGCTCGGGTGGAAAGCGGGTTTGGATGACGGCGTCGCCGAACTTATGGGTGCGCACATCCTCGGCGATGAGGTCGCGGAGAAAGTTGGAGGTGGTGCGTACGTCGAGACTGCGAGCATCTGGGCTTTCTGGAATTGCGTTGGTCATGGCCACGATCAATTATTCCACGTGAGGCGGTGCTCAATAACAGCGGCGCGGGAGTCCGCATCTCAATCTGCCACCACGATTGGGTGGCCCATGGTCCGAAAATCCAGACATGGAGCACCCGGCTTAGCTGCTCCCCGGGACCAGCCGTCTCATCCCATCTAAAGCCCAAGCTCTATTGGGGTTGCCGATCGGCACGACTGAAGTCGTGCCCTGACGCTTTGAAGCCTAAGAAAATTTGGAAGAGGTTTCCAGGTCTAATATCCGGACCTGGGACACCGAGAATTTTTCTACCATCGGACCTGCGCCACCCGCCGAGCTAGTGGCTTTTCGGATTGGCGTTGGTCATAGTTGCGATTTCTTATTCTTCCACGGGGGGCTGTGGTCAACCGAGCGATTCAAGCGAGCGATTGCAGGCCGGCTTCGGCTTGGCGGATGCGCTCAAGGCACACTTCGCGGCCGAGGACGGCCATGGTTTCAAAGAGCGGCGGCGCGTTTTTGCGTCCGCAGACGGCGACCCGGATGGGCTGGAAGGCCTGCCCGGCCTTTAAACCAAGCTGCGCAGCGGCGGTACGGAGAGCCTGTTCGAGCGAGTCGTGATCGAACGAAGTTGTAGCGAGGACCTGCTGGGCGGTCTGGAGGACGCGGATTGCGAGGGCGGCGTCGCCTTTTTGCGGGATCAGCTCGGCGGGGTCGTAGGGGGCGAGTTGGGGGAGGAAGAAGAAGTCGGCGGCGGGGACCGCGTCGCGCAGGAGCTTGATGCGCTCGCGGATGAGCGGGGTGACGGCGAGGAGCTTTTCAGGCGAGGGATGGAGGCCGGCCTGTTCGAAGAAGGGCTGGAGGAGTGGGCTGAGGTCGCCGACAGACAGGGCGCGGATATGCTCGGCGTTGAGCCAGACCGCTTTGGAATCGAAAGGGTCGTCATCCGTAAAGTTGATGACGGCATTCGCACGATTGACGCCGTCGAAGGTGAAGGCGGCGGTGATCTCGTCGAGAGTGAGGAACTCGCGGTCGTTCTTGGGCGACCAGCCGAGGAGACAGAGGAAGTTGATGAAGGCCTGGGGAAGGAAGCCGGCATCGCGATAGGTGGTGACGCTGACGACCGGGCCGTGGCGGCGCTTGGAGAGCTTGGCGCCATCGGGGGCGACCAGCAAGGGG
>NZ_DATKQC010000173.1:0-6591 GCF_035532915.1 Edaphobacter sp. | reverse complement strand
AGGGGGTGCTTGGAAGCACCCCCTGACTCGCAAACTGCGACGGCAATAGGTTGTTGTGGTTGCCCTCTTCTCGCCTTGCTGTGTGGTGCTGTGGGGAAACTATTGAACGCGACGCAATGGCATCTCAAACTCGACCGGGCGTTTCGTGACGGCGTAGTCAGGCCCAGCAAGCGCAGCATTCACGAACAGCGTGCCGGCGGAATCGAGCATGCCGTATTCCTGATGAATGTGACCGAAAACGTGCAGGCGAGGCCTGACGCGGCGAACGGCCGCCAGCAACTGGTCGCATCCCTGAGACTTCTTCTGCCGCGAAGCCCTGTCGAGAATTCCCCGCAGCGGACCGTGGGTGATCAAGATATCTGTGTCCTCGGGAATCCGGGAGAACAGCGCCTCCCGCTCTCGATCTGTAGCGGGCCCGAAAACTCCCCAGTCATTGGGCGTGCATGGAGAGCCCCATATTCTGATCCCTTGCATCACAGTTCCTTCGTTGATAAGCAGAGTTGCCTCGGTGATGAGTTCGCGGAATGCGGGATCAACAAATCCGGAATCATGGTTGCCGGGGATCAGCACCTTGCTCCTGTGCGGCAATTGCCCCAGCCAGTCATTGAAATCCTGGATAGCGAAAGTGCTGCCGTTGAAGAAGGTGAAATCCCCGGCGTGAACGAGTAAGTCCCCACCAGGGACCTTAACGTCGCGATGGTGACCGTGAGTATCGCTCATCAACACCAGGCGGATCGTGCTGGCTCTGTTTTCCGACTCGGCTTTCGAATTCAATGCCGCCTCCCTTCCCGTCGTGTTAATGCGAATGGTTCTGCCCAAACTGCCGCACCACGTTCCTGCGGCTATGACGTATCGGCGAGGCACAGAAACCACACTTGGGTACAGTTGGGTACACTCGAGTGAAATGTTGCGTAAGGAGGTTGTGAGAGCAAGTCTTTTAATATCAGTAAGTTACCTTAACCAATGCATCTCCTGGGGGTAGAAGAACGAGGGGCTTTCGCCCCTCAGTTATCTTGCTGATTCTACTTGCCTTTCTTACGCCTCTTCCGAAGCAGAATTTTGGGCACATTGGGTGCATCAGACGGCAACTCGAACCCAAATCCGAACTCCTCTGCTTTCTTCAGGCGGAAGGGCCTGTCCAGCCCGATCCTGTCGTACCAGCCACCCATTTCATCCCGGTCGTCCTCGTCCTCGCCATCGCCGTGCCCCAGCCAGAACTTGCGCAGACCTGTCGGGCATCCTGTGAAGTTCCGGAGATACGTGATGCGGAAGCGGCGGAATATGTGGGTGCCGGCATCGGAGCTTTGATCGTAGTCATTCTCATAGCCGAGCGCCGCTAACTCTCGGAGCAGATGCTCACGCACGCAGGTATAGCTGATCGGCTTGTCCCCAAAAGCGCCTGGGAACAAGAATCCAGTGGTGCGCCCATCCACGAACCATCTCAACAGCGCTGATATGGCCGGATGCAGATCTACCTGGCGCCAGCTTGCTTCTGTCTTGAGCCGAGCTTCGACGACACCTCCGTACACCTTCTGTTCGATTGAAATTGTGCGGAAATCGGGGGAGATATGCTTATCGATCTCGACAGCCAGTATTTCCCCGATCCGTGCGCCTGTCGCACCCAACAGAATGAAGAGAACGCGGTAGATGATATTTTCAATCCTCGCCAAGCCGGTCATGATCTCGGGGAGGATCGCTGGCCTCTTAGTGTTCTTCGTGGTGACCACTGGCACCTTTGCGAAGTGGTTGTTCCATTCGTACGGATAGAGCTGTTTGCCGTGGACATCTACTGCTGACCCTACAACTCGCTTCATGAACGTAACAATCCTGTTTATAGTCCCCGGCTTTAGCGGCCCCCTCTCCCTAGACTCTTGCTGTTCGTCAGAATTCTCGATTAGCATTTCTTACTCCTCTCGGGTTATTCCTTTCGGGTTGGCATCGGGCCGCCTTTCTTCATCCAGGCGACCAGGTCTTTCAAGTGCGTGTTGTTGATTTTGTCGAGCGGCAAATCTCCCAGCATCGGAAGCAACCACACCTTCAAGTAAGAGGCCGAATTGCCCTGCGTGGACCGCGCTTTAGGGTCGTTCGGATCTTTGAATTCCTGCATCAAAGCCTTGGCCTGCTGCGCGAATGTCGGAACAGGCGGCTTGAAGGGCTCAATGACGTAATCGCCGGATCCTCCTTTTTCCTCACCTTCGACTACTTCGTCGTTTCTGCCTTCGATCGCCGCCATCATCTTGCAGGCCTCGTGATAGCACTGCGAATCGTTCAGCCAGCGGGGATCTGCAGGATCAATCGGGGAAATCTTGAAGCGTCTGAATACACGTTTCACTTGGCCCTCGACATCGACGCGCGCCCGGAACGTGTACCAACCGCCATGTGGCTCGATCTTCACTTTCTGGCCCCTGCGCGCCGACATACGCTTACCTCTCTTTCGTTTTTTGTGCGAGACAGCTGCTGGAGCAGCCAGGTTGGACCTGTCGCTCAAAGCGGCGATCAGGTCGGATACGGGACGGGACGGATCCCAACTCGAAACCAGCGCGCTAATGTCGCGGAGGAGGGCGGGGTCCTGCGGGGCAGCAGGAGCAGTACAGGATGAATTGAGCATTGTTCGGTCTCGTGCTTTCGTGGCGCTGCGCACCGGCGTTGTCGCCGGCGGCGATCGCTTGGTTGGCTTCGGCGACGGACCAGGTCCACGCCAAATGGGTTTTGGGATGGACCGGAATGCCGGACAGATATTGGGCATGAACGGAAATCGCCGAGCTGGCGCTGTGGCGCGTTTCCGCCGGATCGCTCCGGCGCGCCGAGACCCCGGCGGCGATCAACGTTAAGGTGCGCACTGGGCGCGGCTCGGAGAGCCCCGGCGGGAACAGCCGCTCCATGACGTTGCCGGCCCCAGTGAAAAATGAGAGGGGGAATGGTCTCTTGCCCTGCCGCAGTGCGCCCTCCGGATCGGCCACGGCTGGGCGGATCTTGGCGGCAAGGGTGCCGCCGAACTGCGGGAGATCCCAGAGCCGCGGGTAGCGCTGTTCCGGATAGAGGGGAGGCATAGCCTCTACGCCTTTCCCCGTTCGCGCTGCGACAGGTAGCTCTCGAGGCTGCGCGCGGTGTAATAGGGGCTGGGAGTGCTGGCTATGCCGCTACAACGATGGCAGGCAATCTTCCCCCTCCGGGACCATTCCCGGAGGGTGCGTTCGCTCTTGCCGGCGATCCGGGCGGCGACAGGCTGGTTGTACGCAAGCTGAAATCTCAGCCCGAGATCGCGGAGGCGGCGGCACAGCCGCGGATATTCGACGGAGATGCCAGCTGGCGATTCGTCTGGTGTTGTCGGCTCCAGATCCTCCAGAGCCGCCGGCAATCCGGACGGAAGCACCGCTCCCGCCGGCAAGGCGAGCCGGTAGCCCTGCGGTCCCCCCGCTTTTTGTTTTTTGCTTGCTGCCATCCTGGTCCTCCTGGGTGCGTGAGTCCAGTAGGCAACACTGATAAAGTGGCTGGCTAGATGTTCCAGATCACTATTTTTCAACGACTTACATAAAACTTTCAAAACTTCCGCTCGGGCACAGAGCTGGCAGAAATTCAAGTCCACGAGAAAAAAAATGATCTGAAATTTAGGGGCGAAAGGGCCTAAAGAGATCCACGCCATGCCCAGCTTCTTGAGCACGGCCGACACGCTCTGGAGCTTGAACTCTACCGATCCGCGGCTGCGCGGGAACCAGATCCCGCAGTGCCGCGTTATGCGCGGCACTGGCGTAGAGCCTGCCGGCCAGCTCGTCGGCGAGCATAGCGAAACAATCGGCGACGATCAGGTCCAGCTCGCCGCCGGTCCATCCGGCTCCGTACCTGGCTTCTTCTTCGCTCATCAGGCGTCGGAAACCAGGATAAACAGCGTCAAGCGGGCTGTGGATTTTGTTCGCTTTTTATTCGCTTATAGTGTGAGCATGGCCGACAAGAATGACCGGCGCCGCATTTATTTGTTTTTCCAACTTCGCAATGGCTGGCAGTGCCAGTTCCTGGAGCCGGACCTTAAGACTTCCCTGCCCCGCAAACCTGTATTGACCCATTCGGAGACGCTGATCGGGCTCGTCGAGCGCGGCGGCGGATTGCCGGACCTGGCCAGCCGCCAGGCTCTCGACCAGGCGATCGCCAAGGGGCGCGGCGGGGTTTTTCTCAATCTCCCCCAGGAACAGTACGAGCGGCTGCGGCAAAGGCGATAGAGCGACGGGTTATGAATCCGCAGTTCCATCCCACCGGCGGCGCCGGCGCGTACGCGTGCGTGGCCCGCTTCCCCGAGCCGCTGAACAGGCCCGACGAGCATGGCGATCCAGCGGTTCAACACGGCTAAACTTGGCGTTCGTCTCGGTGAACCGGATGAGGCGGCGGAATCGGCAGTCGTATAGATTCCGCCGCAGGTTGCAGGAGGCCCATATATGCCCACATGTATAGATGAGGCCACCTGATTGATCTTTGGGTCCCCAACCCCGCCATCACCGGCGTGATGAGCCCGTTCATCGGCGTGGGCCTGTTCTGCGCCGGCATGACGCTGTTCATCACCGGCGTGGTGCGGTTCATCGCCGGCTCGATGAGGCTGGCGCTGACGAGGGACGCTTCTCATGCACATGTAGTTGAGTCAGATGCTTTTTGACTCAAAGAGAGGGAGTCGCCGTCCTTATATAGGTTGGCCCAGCTCAACGAGCCGGATCGGCTCCCGAGTGATCCCGATCGGGAGCCGCGTGGCCCTGTTCGGCACCAGCATGACCCTGATCATTCACGCGATTTGGCTCCAGGGATGGGGATGTCGAGGATTTTGGCGTTGACTCGAGCATGGGTTCCCCCCAATGCAATTAGGAGATCTCGGAGATCGGCCAAAAGATCGGCCAATCTTTCGGCAATAGTCTTGCACCTGTATGAATATAAATAACTTATTTGTAGCCATAAACGGCCGGAATCCGCTCTTAATCGGAATGGCACTCAATATGGCGATCTCTGCAAGGATCGGCCAAAAGATCGGCCAAAATAACCAGAAAAATTCTTTAATGTTCTTAAAATGAATAGAGTCGAAAAGAAGAACTTCGGCCAATGTGACCTAAAATCGAATTATGGCGATTGAAACCCCTGATCGGATCGAGCCTGCGTTGCTCAATGATGCGCCGGTCGACATTATGGACGCGATTGCGGAGCTGGCTGCGAAAACAGCCGCTCTCGGTAAGGCACTACACCCGAAGACGGCCTCAAACCTTGCTGACTTGGTGCGCATCATGAACACCTACTACAGCAATCTGATCGAAGGTCACCACACCCGTCCGCGCGACATCGAACGGGCGCTTTCCGGCCAACTTGATCCTGATCAGAAACGGCGCGATCTTCAGCTTGAGGCCAAAGCCCACGTGCGCGTGCAGGCCGAAGTGGATAGGCAGTTTCGTGAAGGCACTCTCCCTGACCCAACTTCATCCGAGTTCCTGCGCTTTCTCCATCATGAGTTTTATCGCGATGCCCCGGAATCCATGTTGATCATCAAGGCAGAAGATCGCCAGTTCGTCATGCAACCAGGTGAATGGCGCTCACTACCGGAACACGACGTTCAAGTCGGCCAGCACTTGCCGCCATCGAGTTACCGGGTTCCTGATTTCATGCGGCATTTCGAGATTCGTTATCGCCAGCAGGAACTCGGTCCAGGATCGCGCATCCTGTCCATTCCGGCAGCACATCATCGGTTGAACTATATTCATCCGTTTCCCGATGGCAACGGCCGGGTGAGCCGACTGATGAGTCATGCCATGGCGCACGGCGCCGGCATTGGTGCGCACGGGTTGTGGAGTATCTCTCGTGGTTTGGCACGCGGAATCGAGAGTCGCAGTGAATACAAAAGCATGATGGATTATGCCGACACGCCACGCATGAATGATCTTGATGGGCGAGGCAATCTCTCGCTTCGCGCCCTAAAGGAATTCTCCCTATGGTTTCTGAGAGTGTGCCTCGACCAAGTTGCGTTCATGTCTGGTTTGTTCGAGATTGAGGGGCTGGCGGAACGCTTCAAGAAATATGTTGCCCAGAGTAGAAAGCTCAAGCCCGAGTTGATTTCGCTACTCTGAGTTGGCCCCTTTCGATGGTCTGATTTGGCCCCACCTGAAGGCGGCGCCCGTTATCTTGTTTCGGGGTTTCAGTTCCCGGAAACGAGGACGGCTTGGCCACAAGGAGGAGCAAGGTGGAGCTATACGAGCAGATCCGGCGAGAGTACGAGCATGGGGCCGGGACGATCCGCGCGGTGGCGAGGCGATTGGGAGTACATCGGCGGGAGGTGCGTCGGGCTTTGACCAGCGCAGTGCCTCCGGAGCGGAAAAGGCCGGAACGTGAGCGGCCGAAGCTGGCGGCGGCGCTGCCGTTCATAGACGCGATTCTGGAGGCAGATCGCCGGGCGCCGCGCAAGCAGCGACACACGGCACGCCGCATCTGGGCGCGTCTGCGGCAGGAGAAGCCAGAAGTCGCCGTTGCCGAGTCCACGGTCCGTGAGTATGTGCGGCAGCGGAAGCAAGCCATGGGGCTGCTGGGCCACGAGGTTTTCGTACCTCAGTCCTACCAGTTTGGCGGCGAGGC
>NZ_DATKQC010000172.1:0-6779 GCF_035532915.1 Edaphobacter sp. | reverse complement strand
CTTCTTTTCACTCACGACCGCGCCGACGTTCTTCAGCGATTCGCCGTGCTCCACCAGTCGCTCGGTCGCGTCGGGACGGCGGTTGAGCAGCACATCCTCAACCAGCCCTTTCAGCTCCGGCTCGATCTCCTCGTACACCTCGAGCATCCCGGCATTGACGATGCCCATGTCCATGCCCGCTGCAATGGCGTGATAGAGAAACGCAGAATGCATGGCCTCGCGTACTTTGTTGTTGCCTCGAAAACTAAACGAGATATTTGATACTCCGCCACTGACTTTTGCATGCGGCAGGTTGTCCTTGATCCACCGCGTGGCGTTGATATAGTCCACGGCATAGTTGTTATGCTCCTCCATGCCGGTGGCAACTGTAAGGATGTTCGGATCGAAGATGATATCTTCCGGCGGAAATCCAACCTCGTCGACCAGGATCCGATATGCGCGCTCGCTGATGCGGATTTTTTCCTCGTACGTCGCAGCCTGTCCCTGTTCATCGAAGGCCATGACCACAATCGCCGCACCATATTTCAACACCGTAGCTGCGTTCTTGCGGAACTTCTCTTCGCCTTCTTTCAGCGAAATGGAGTTGACAATCCCCTTGCCTTGCAGACATTTGAGGCCCGCCTCGATCACCTCCCACTTCGAGGAGTCCACCATGAACGGCACTTTGGCGACCTCGGGCTCGCTTCCCAGCAATTGCAAGTAGCGCGTCATTGCCTCGACGCCATCGATCATGCCCTCGTCCATACAGATGTCGAGGACATTCGCTCCATTCTCGACTTGCTGCCGAGCCACGCTTACCGCTTCCTCGTATTTGCCTTCCTTAATTAGCTTCGCGAACTTCGGTGAACCGGCCACATTGGTCCGCTCCCCGATCATGATGTAAACGCCACGTTGCTGGGTGAAAGGTTGCGATCCTGACAGACGAAGCGGCTTCGCCACTGCAGACACACTCATGCTCTGCTCTCGACCTCAGATTCGTAAGACTCCGCAGTCGGCTCTTCAGCAGGAATGATTCCCCATCTTCGCGGAGGCTGCCCATCGAGCGCTTTGGCAATGGCCGCGATGTGCTCAGGCGTGTTGCCGCAGCAACCGCCGGCGATATTGATGAGCCCTCCTCGCGCAAAGTTCCCTAGATAACGGGCCATGTCATCCGGTCCCAGATCGAAGCCGGTTTCTGACAGTGGATTCGGCAAACCGGCATTCGGATAACAGGAGATTGCAACATCTGCCTTCTGCGAGAGCTCTTCTAGAAACGGATACATAAGATCGGGTCCGAGAGAGCAGTTGAGTCCCACCGACAGCGGCTTCATGTGTTGCACCGCGTTCCAAAACGCCTCAGTGGTCTGCGCGGAGATCAACGTTTCGCCGCCCCGCCCGACAGCTGCCGAAATCATCACCGGCAACTCTTTGCCGTCTTGATCGAAAACTTCACGTATGGCGACAAGCGCTGCCTTGGCATTCAGTGAGTCGAAGATCGTCTCAACCAAAAGCAGGTCTGAGCCTCCGGCAATCAGGGCTCGTACCTGTTGGATGTATGCGGATTTTACCTGATCGAAGATCACGACCCGGAAGCCAGCATCATCGGCATCGGGTGAGTTCGAGAGTGACACGGTCAGTGGACCGATTGCCCCCGCCACAAATCGTTGCCGTCCTGTTTCATTGCTAAACCGATCGGCCAATTCACGGCATTGACGCGCCGACGTCTCATTGATCTCCCAGGCCAGGCCGTTCAGAAATGGATCCTCGATAACCTTCTGGTAGAACGCAGGGTCCTTACGCCCACCCCGCTCGCGCGGATCGTCGACAAAAAATTCACTTTGGGTGATGCTGGTCGCACCGAAGGTATTGGTCTCGATGATGTCCGCGCCGGCTTCCAAAAATCGGCGATGAATGTCGCAGATCATATCCGGTTGGGTCAGCGAGAAAAGGTCTCCATTGTTCAGGAGGTCCTTCGTCGAGTCCTGGAAACGGCTCCCGCGAATGTCCGCTTCCTTCATGCCATAGGTGCGGATGGTCGTGCCCATTGCCCCATCAATGATGGCGATCCGACTCTCGAGTATCTTTTGCAGAGGATGTTGATGGGCTTTTGTCATATCTTTTCAATGGCCTTGTTGATGGCGAATTTGCCAATAGCTGACGTCACATTGAGCCGCAATGTTTTGATATCAACACGATGCTCGGGACTCAGAAAGGTTTGGTTTTCTTCGCGCTAGTTTTTCTTGGCCATGCTCTTGAGATCGCGGAAGAGCTCGTCATGCCCAACCTCTATCCACCACTGGAGACACTTTTCCGAAATCGGCTCATCGAGCTTGTGAATGCGGCTTAGCTTTACATCCACCACATTCTATTCCGTAACAGACTGCCTCCATTATAGCGATGGTCGCCAGCATCCCAATTGAGGGACATTGGATCAATCACGCGATAATGGTACCGTGAGGATATCGCGGGGTTGCCGAAGTGGTCCGCTATGGAATTGACCAACAAATCGCGCGGTCTCGAAACTTTAGAGAGTATTGAGCATTTCGCACAGGCCTCTTGACTCTAAGAGCCTGCGGGGAGGCTTTTGCGGAGAATTGAAAGATTGCCATCGATAGCTGTTCCATCCCGCATCAATCGAAAGCCATTTCTGCCAGCAGGCGCGGTAACAGGTATCGGCAGTCTTCCCCATACCTCTGTAGCATCAGCAATCACGTCGGTCGCCGAATTTTCACCGGAAGTTCCCTTCTGGCCCCAACTCCCGCGAATCTCAGAAAGGGAGGCTGCCATTGGCCAGGGCCTCGGAGTTTTGGCAGATCTAATAGAGCCGAGGAACGAAGGCTACGGATATCAAGTAAAAGCCGGCCGCGTAGAACCCGTGCTTGATGCCCTTCACAGAAGTACTGGAGAGTTGACATCGGCAAACGCCGCAGGTTTTGGCGCGTTCGAAGAAGGATACTCATCGGGCATGTTCGCCTCTGCTAGTGCAGTTAAGGGGCAGATCGAAGGCCCAATTACCCTGTCGGCGTATCTATTCCATCGGGGCCAGCCCTTCCTGTCCGATCCCGCACTTTTTGCTGCCGTAGCATTCCATGTCTCGCAGATGATCTGCTGGCAGATTGATCGTTTGAAATCTGTTGGCCTGCCTGTACTGTTGTTTGTTGATGAACCAGCCTTGAGCCTGGAGGTGCCGTGTGCGAACTCTGTCCCAGAGGAAATGAGACTCAACGCATTGGCCGTCACGCTCGAAGACGCGCGGACGCGCGGAGCTTACGCCGGACTTCATTGCTGCGCAGCACGTCCGTTCGAACGTATGTACTGCGTAAAGCCCGATATCATTTCGTTCGATGCTCACGAGGGACTTGACTTATTTTTTGCCGATTGGCGTGCGCTTGACTTCGTGCAACAGGGAGGAACTGTTGCCTATGGAATTGTGCCCACCCGACCCGGGCTGAGCGCCGTTGATTCAGCAAGCATCTTTATTCGTTGGCTGAAGGCAGCATCACTCGCCGGCGACCCGAATAAGTTTGCACAGAACGCGATGGTCACGGCAACCTGTGGGCTTGGAATGCTCGATCCCTCATCTGTCGCTGTATCATTCGGCGTCGCGCAAAATATAAGCAAACTTATCAGAAGTTTGGCTGGAGGGCCTCATCCATAAACGGCTACTAAAGAGCTGTTCGTCTCACCTCCCGTCATCTTGGTATCGTCCAGAATATTCGCCCACAGGCTTACGACGGAAACGCAACATCGCTCCATTCCCCTCCAGTCCGCCTAGTCTCATCGACGACAGGTGAACATGGACTGTTGCGACGAAAGCAAGGTTACAGCGCCGCCATGATGGTTGAGGAATCGCGCATGCTGCAAGTCAGCATCTTCCAGACGCTACAAAATAATCTTCGTGGGGTGGACTTCAGCCTTTTGCTGGTGGACGTGATGGCGATCGCCGAGGAGGTGGACTCGCAACTCGCCCAAGCCATGACAAGCTACGTTGCCGAATCGAAGTTAGACATGCTGCCAGTCCACGCATGAGTCCGACATGCACCAGAGTGCCGGGAACTCCGCCGAATTCAGGGAGAGCCGCTGTTGATGACGAGAACGCTCAGGAAATTCCGAGACGCTTGAAAACAGGAATTTTTATCCCGGCCATGATCAACCAGAAAGCGATCGCTGCTGCGAATTCGCAAGCCAGAATTGGTATAGGTAGTGGGGTCATCGCGAATCCGAAGGCGGCCAACGTAGAGATGATTAGAAGGTCAGCAATCGAGGAAAGAAGCAGCCAGAGAGTTGGTCGCAAGCCCCAGAAATGTCGCCGGTCACGTATGGCGTAAATGGTGGCCTCGCTGCCGTAGACGATTGCTACAACTGACAGAGTTCTCAGGGCGTCGACCCCAAGCCCCAACTTGAATTTGCCAACGAGCAGTATCGCTATACAGAACGTTAGAAAGCACGCTGCCAAAACTGCCGCTGCGGTAGTGATCCTGCCTATTTGCCATGAATTCGGCGTCTCCGACGGACTGACGTTGTCAGTCGTCAAGGACATTGCCAGGAAGTCGCCGGTGATCATCACGATGACCATCAGCATGGGAGTGAGCACAGCGTGACCTGTGATGATGAGGCCAAAGGCGAGCAAGAGAACCTGTGTAATCTTCTTGAGGACTGAGTTCAACGTGTAGGTGAGGATGCGCTGGAACGTCGTCCTGCCTTCCTTGACAGCGGCGACGATTCCTCCCAGACCGGCCTTTGTCAGAACGACGCCCGCCGCCGATTTTGCCACGTCGGTTGCCGTCGACACCGCGATCCCGATTTGTGCCTGGCGCAGGGCAGGTGCATCATTTGCGCCGTCTCCACACATACCGACGGTATGACGATTTTTCTGAAAAGCTTTGACGAGGTTGTATTTTCCTTCAGGCAGAATGCTGGCAAAGACTGCGAAGTCCTGCGGTTTGACACCGTCGGGAATGGGTCCGGGTGGGCAGACGGCGCCCTCGAGCCCAACCGCGTGAGCCACAATTCCCGCTGTGGCGGGTGCGTCACCGGTCACCATGACGGTGCGCACTCCGAGAGTATGGAGTTCTGAGATGAGGGAAGCAGAGTCGGTTCGCGGCGGGTCGCTTAGTGCGATGAAGCCGATAAGACTCATTGACGCTGGGGGTCCCGCAGCTACCGCTAGGACTCGGAAGCCCTGCTGCTCGAGTTCATCCGCGATATCGGATGCCTTCGAGGCGGGTGCCGCGAGACTCGCTACGGCGATAAAGGCTCCTTTGACGATCCGTTCTGTGGTACCTTTTGCATCGGTCACTGTGGCTTCAGAGGTCTTCTTCGCAGGATCGAATGGAATGAACTTGATCAGCTTCGGAAGGTCCGTTGCCGGCTTTTTCAGGGAGGCCGCGCGAATCGCTGCATCGACCGAATCGTCGCCGCCCTCGGAACTCGCGAGTGCTGCCATTCCTAGGACGTGGGCCTCATGGATCCCTGGAAACGGCTTGACACTCGTTACTGAAAGCGCGTTAAGGGTCAAAGTTCCGGTCTTGTCTGAGCAGAGAACATCGATGGTTGCCGCTTCATCTACAGCGGAGAGCCGAGTCGGAAGGACGCCAATCTTCGCTAAAGCACGAGCACCCAGCGCGGATGCGAGGGTAAAGGTCGCGGGTAAGGCTACAGGAATCGAGGCCAAAACCGACGTGAGCAGCAGAGGAATGATTTCACTCCACGGCAGATGCCGGGTGTAGGCGTATATCCCTATCAGGAGAATCACGAACGCATTGAAAATGGCAAGGTTACGCACGATGCGCAGAACGGCAGTCTGTTGGGAGCTCACGGAGTGAGCGGTGCGAACAAGCTCGGCTGTTTTTCCGAACTTCGTGTGAACACCCGTAGCGGTCACTAGCGCCGTCGCCTCACCACGCCGCACAAGAGCCCCTGCATAGGTATCTGCACCGGCACCGGCTTCGACGGGCAGCGACTCTCCCGTAAGCATCGATTGATCGAGCGAGACAGACCCATCGAGCAGGTGGGCATCTGCGGCGACGACGCCGCCGAGCGACAGCTTCACCAAATCCCCGCAGACCAGATCCGCTGCGGGCACGGTTTTCCAGGCACCATCGCGCAGCACGGAAGCATTCAACGCGAGACTGGACTTCAAAGCCTTGAGAGTAGCCTGCGCGCGACCTTCCTGAAAATAGGCCAAAGCAGCGTTGAAAAACAGCAATCCCGCGATGACAGCAGCTTCGGTGTACTTATGGAGGACTATCTGAAGGATGATGGCAGCTTCAAGCAGCCACGGAACCGGCGCCCAAAACTTCGCCAAGGCATTCCGAAGCGGATGGACAGACGTATCCGGCATCGCATTGGGTCCGTCCTTTTGGAGGCGGCTAGCCGCCTCCTGACTCGTAAGACCTTTCGGCGGAGTGCTCGCATCTGCTTTAGCGAGGGTATTGGTTGGCGCAACTGTGGGTTCCTCTGCGGTTGTAGGCATCTTTCTCCTTCGTCAAGTGGTACATGTAAAAATCCGCTCGGCTTAACTGTTCGTGAACAGACCTGCGCGAGGATGTCCTTTTGCGAATGGCGGGGCAGCGACGGGCTCGATGAAATCTGGCGTCCAGTGCCAGTCCCTGATCTCCGGCAGCATGCCGACTTCACGATTATGCCGACTCCTTACTGGAGACAGCGATGTGGAGGGCCTCGGGGTGTGTCTGGTGTCGGCATAATCAAAGGGCATCCAGGAAGGCCAACAGTTTATCGTCAGGACGATATCGTGCGGGGTTGACGCCAAGCGGCGCAGTGCGTGAGAGTGCTTTCTC
>NZ_DATKQC010000171.1:0-11567 GCF_035532915.1 Edaphobacter sp. | reverse complement strand
CGTGACGGGAGCCTGCGCGGACTCGCCTATGTTGAGGCGGAGGACGTTGGGGAAGCCCTTGGGGTTGCGGCCTCCGGCGCCGTAGCCGATGCGATGAACGCGCATGACGGGCGGCTGGCTGAAGGTTGGGGAGAGAGCGCGCAGGATAGCCGCGCCGGTGGGGGTGACGAGTTCCATCTGCGGGGCTGCGGGGTCGGTGTAGGTGGGAAGGCCGCGGAGCAGGTCTGCCGTGGCCGGGGCGGGGACGGGGAAGTGCCCGTGGGCGCATTCGATGGAGCCGCCGCCGAGATTGAGCGGAGAGCAGAACCACTGATCGACAGCGAGGGCGTGGATGCCCGCGGAGGCGGCCACGATGTCGACGATGGCGTCGATGGCGCCTACTTCGTGGAAGTGAATTTTTTCGACGTCTACGTTGTGGATCCTGGCTTCGGAGGCTCCGAGAAGCTCGAAGGCGCGGATTGCGGTCTGTTTCACTTCGTCGGCAAGGGTGCTCGATTGGATGATCTTGCGGATGGAGCTGAGGTGGCGTCCGTGATGGTGGGCTTTCTCTTCCGGCTTCTTTTCGTGCGTGTGCGGCTCGGCGTGAGTGTGCTCGTGCGAGTGGTCTTTGCCGTCCGCGTGGGTGTCATCGACCTTTTCGGCTAACTGGGTTCCATCGAAGACCAGGGCGCGGGTGGAGGAGATGCCGCTGCGGTCGGTCTTTTCGATCTTGAGGGAGGCTCCGAGATTGAGGGAGGCGATGGCGTCGTGGAGGACCTGGGGGGCGAGTCCGGCGTCGAGGAGAGCGCCGAGGAACATGTCTCCGCTGATGCCGGCAAAGCAGTCGAGATAGGCGATGCGCATGGCCTATTGTTTCATGCGCGAGCGGGGACAGCGTGCGGGGGTGCAGGGGATTGCAGAGACGTCGGGAGGCTGTTGAGGGGGACTGGAAATTTGTGTTGCGTGGTGGAGAGAAAGGTATACACTTCCGGCGGGCTCCCGAGCACATTCGAAACACCGGCTCCGCGTTTGGGCGTTATTGCCGTCGTAGAGTGCGCTCGATCGCTGGTGCCGGCAATGTTTTGCAGGCTAACTCGCTGTCCTTCACTGGGAGGGTACGTGTATGAATGCCAAAAAAATCATAGGGTTCTCGCTGGGAGTGTTGTGTTTGTCTGCAAGCGCGGGTGTCGTGCTGGCGCAGGATAGTGCGCCCGGAGTAAATGGGCCGCCGAAGGTGCTGGTGATTCAGCGCGAGTATCTGAAGCCGGGGAAGAGCGGCAATGTCCATGAGCGGTCGGAGGGCGCTTTTGTGCGTGCGATGAGTGCCGCCAAGTGGCCGACTCATTACATTGGGATGAACTCACTTTCGGGGCCGTCGCGAGCGTTGTTCTTTGTTCCTTATGCCTCGTTTGCAGCGTGGGAGAAGGACAACCAGGCAACCGAGCATAATGCCACGCTGTCGGGGGCGATGGACCGGGCTGAGCTTGCCGATGGTGATCTGTTGACCTCTTATGATTCGAGCGTGTGGACGTACAACGAAGAAGACAGCTTGAATGCGGAGGGTGGGCTGGCGGATCAGCACTATATGGAGCTCACTTCGTTCAAGGTGCGTCCCGGTCACAGGAAAGAGTGGGAGGACCTGGTGAAGATGGCCAAGAGCGGCTATGCGAAGGTTCCAAACATGCACTGGGCGACCTTTGAAAGTATGTACGGCGCCGACAATGGCGGCGTGTATCTGGTGGTGACTGCGATGAAGTCGCTGTCGGAGGTCGATGCAGAGGACGGGCAATCCAAGCAGTTTCTGGAGGCGATGGGCGAGAACGGGATGAAGAAGTTCGGCGAGCTGGAGGCTTCCTGTATAGAGAAGGTTCAGACGAATCTCTTCCAGTTCGCCCCGAAGATGAGCTATCCGCCGGAGGAGTGGGTGAAGGCCAATCCTGATTTCTGGAAGCCGAAGATGGCGGCTCCCATGAAGAAAGACGCTGCGAAACCTGAGCAGTAGAGGATGGTGTCGGCAATGCCCACCTGTTGCTTGCGGCGGTGGGCATCCTCATTAGCCGGATGAGGATGTCGAAGCGGGAGCGATGGCGGTGGCGGGAAGGATGTCGTTCATGCTGCCTGAGCGGTAGCCCTGGGTGTCGAGCGTGATGTAGAGGAAGCCGAGCGGGCGCAGGGCTGCGGTGATGCGGTCGAGGGTCTCTAACGAGAGGGCGCGGGCAAGCTCGGGACGCGCGATCTCGATGCGGGCCAGGTCGCCGTGGTGGCGGACGCGGACCTGCTGGAAGCCGAGGGCGTGGAGGGCCGCTTCGGCCTGCTCGACCTGGGAGAGATTTTCGTGGGTGACGGGGCGGCCATACTCGATGCGCGAGGCGAGACAGGCGGAGGCGGGTTTGTCCCATAGCTCCAGACCTGCTTCGTGGGCGAGCTGGCGGATCTCTGCCTTGGTGAGCTCGGCGGTGACGAGGGGAGCGACGGCATGGTGTTCGGCGGCGGCCTGCTGGCCGGGACGGAACTCGCCGCGGTCGTCGAGGTTCATGCCGTAGGCGATGTGGAGGAAGCCGCGGGACGCTCGCTCGGACTCCATGCGGGTGAAGAGCTCGTCCTTGCAGTGGAAGCAGCGGTTGCTGTCGTTACGCTGATAGTCGGGGTTCTCAAGCTCTTCGGTGTGCAGAATCTGGATGGGAATGTTGTGCTGGGCGGCGAAGTCGAGGGCGGCGGCCAGCTCGGCGCGGGGCAACGAGGCGGAGTCGGCGATGACGGCGAGCATGTGGTCGCCGAGGGCCTGGTGGGCGGCATAGGCGAGGTAGGCGGAGTCGGTTCCGCCGGAGTAGGCGACGAGAAGGCTGCCGAGGTCGCGGAGGGTGGATTGAAGATGAGCGGATTTTCGCGGCAGGTTCATTGAGGATGCCCTGATAGCTATTGTAGGAGAGATGCCGGCGGTGGGGGTGAGGCAGATGATAAGTCAGGTAACTTCTCTCTGAAGTTTGTAACGTGGAGCATTGGAAGTATGGCTGCTGGGAGAGTAAGCTGCGTGTACTGACTGACTATTTCCGGAGAGGGGATAGCAGAACGGGAGGGGGATTTCTTGAAGATTCGCAACCTGATTCTTGGTGCCATTGCATTTGTTGCGTTGGCGGGAGCTGTTGTTCCTGCAAATGCCGCGGTGCATCATCATCACCGTCGTCATCATCATCGCCATCACAGACGCTAGTATTTTTTTAGCGGTGGAAGAAGAGGCCCGGACACTATGTTCCGGGCCTTTTTTCGTGTCTGCAGAATGATTTAGACGGAAGCAGCCCAAACGGATGCGATTTATGCCCCCAAAGCTGCTAGAATCTATAAAATCCACTCCTCTGGAGAGGCAATGCAGGCAATACTGGCGCTGGAAGACGGGCGCATCTTTCGTGGTAAGAGTTTTGGCGCGCAGACGGAACGGTCTGGCGAGGTGGTCTTCAATACATCACTGACCGGTTATCAGGAGATCTTTACCGATCCTTCCTACGCGGGTCAGATTGTGGTTCTAACCAATCCGCATATTGGAAACTATGGGACGACACCGCACGATGCGGAGGCCACGCGGCCTTACATCGAAGGGCTGGTGACGCGTGAGTTTTCGCCGATCAGCTCGAACTGGCGTTCAACGCAGGTCGCCGACGAGTATCTGGAGCGCTATGGCGTGCCCGTGATCTCGGACATCGATACGCGTGCCGTGGTGCGGCATCTGCGGGCCCATGGCGTGATGCGCGGCGTGATTGCGAGCGGTGAGAATCTGGATGCGGATGCTCTGGTGGCGAAAGCGCGGTCGATCCGAAAGATGGATGGCACCGACCTTGCCAGCGTCGTGACCACCAAGACTGTCTACAAATGGGACGCCAGCGAGCCGAAGAACCAGACCGGCGATGCGCTGCTGACGCCTGCGGAGAACGCGGACGGCAGGCAGATGCATGTGGTGGCTTACGACTTCGGCATCAAGGAAAACATTCTGCGCATGCTGACGCGCGAGAACTGCAGCGTGACCGTGGTTCCGGCTACAACTTCGGCAGAAGAAGTGCTGGCGATGAACCCGGACGGTGTCTTCTTCTCGAATGGGCCGGGCGATCCGGAGCCGCTGGGGTATGCGGTCGAGAATGTGAAGAAGCTGCAGGGCAAGACACCGATCTTCGGAATCTGCCTGGGGCACCAGATCTTTGGGCTGGCGTTGGGCGGCAAGACCTACAAGCTGAAGTTTGGGCATCATGGCGGCAATCATCCGATCATGAACCACCAGACCGGCAAGGTCGAGATTACGGCGCAGAACCACAACTTCAACGTCGATCCGGATTCGCTTCCGGCGAACGTGGAGCGGACGCATACGAACCTGAACGACCAGACGCTGGCGGGATTGAAGCACAAGACCGATCCGATGTTCAGCGTGCAGTACCATCCCGAAGCAAGTCCCGGGCCGCACGATTCGCATTATCTCTTCCGAGATTTCCGGAAGATGATGGAAGAGTGGAAGAAATAGAAGCTCATGGCGCGGCTTTGGCCGCGCATTTTTTCGGCACATAGAAATCAGTGAGGAAGAGACAGAGATGCCACGCAGGAATGACATCGCGAAGATTCTGGTGATCGGCTCGGGGCCGATTGTGATTGGGCAGTCGGCGGAGTTCGACTACTCCGGCACGCAGGCTTGTAAGGCGCTGAAGGCCGAGGGCTATGAGGTGGTGCTGGTGAACTCGAACCCGGCATCCATCATGACGGACCCCGAAGTTGCCGATCGCACCTACATCGAGCCTTTGAATACGGCTTACCTTGAGGAGATTCTTCGCGTTGAAGCGGAGATGCTGACGGCTGGTTCGGGCAAGTTTGCCGTGCTGCCTACGGTAGGTGGACAGACGGCTCTGAACCTTGCTGTCGATCTCGCTGATTCGGGCGTGCTGGAGAAGCTGGGCATCGAGCTGATTGGCGCGAAGCTGGAGGCGATCAAGAAGGCCGAGGACCGTCTGCTGTTCAAGGACGCGATGACGAAGATCGGGCTGGACATGCCCCGGTCGGCGCTGATTAACAATATTCGCGATGGGTTGGAGTTTGCCACGAAGATCGGCTTTCCGGTCGTCATTCGGCCTTCGTTCACGCTGGGCGGTTCGGGCGGCGGCATCGCCTATAACCGCGAAGAGCTGATGGAGATTCTGTCGCGCGGGTTGGATCTTTCGCCGGTGCATGAGTGCCTGATTGAAGAGAGCGTGCTGGGGTGGAAGGAGTATGAGCTGGAGGTTGTCCGCGATCTGAACGACAACGTCATCATCATCTGCTCGATTGAAAACTTCGATCCGATGGGCGTACACACGGGCGACTCGATTACGGTGGCTCCAGCGCAGACGTTGACCGACCGCGAGTATCAGTCGATGCGTGACGCGGCGATTCGCGTGATCCGCGAGATTGGCGTCGAGACGGGCGGCAGCAACGTACAGTTCGCGGTGAATCCGCAGAATGGCCGCATGACGGTGATCGAGATGAATCCGCGGGTGTCGCGGTCGTCGGCGCTGGCTTCAAAGGCTACCGGGTTTCCGATTGCGAAGATTGCGGCGCGGCTGGCGGTGGGCTATACGCTCGACGAGATTCAGAACGATATTACGAAGGCGACCCCGGCCTGCTTTGAGCCGACGATTGATTATGTCGTCGTAAAGATTCCGAAGTGGCAGTTCGAGAAGTTTCCCGGCGCGGATGAAGGGCTGGGGCCGCAGATGAAGTCTGTCGGCGAGGTGATGGCGATTGGCCGCACCTTCAAGGAAGCGATGATGAAAGCGGTGCGGTCGCTGGAGACGGGCAAGAAGGCCACGGCGGACGACATTGAGCCGCGTCGGCTGACGCAGCGTTTGGTGACGCCGCATCCTGATCGGCTGGCTTACATTCGCTATGCGTTCGAGCGTGGCATGACCGTGCGCGAGGTTGCGCGCATGACTTCGATGGACCCGTGGTTCCTGCATCAGATCAAGCAGATTACAGATGAGATCAAGGCAATCGGCGGCGTGTCGATGGAGGATGTGACGGCGGAGCAACTACGCGAGGCCAAGCGGATGGGCATCTCGGACGAGAGGCTGGCTGCGAGTTGGGGCCTGAAGGGCGCGGAGGGAACTGCGGCGGTTCGTGCGCTGCGGAAGAAGCTGAATGTGCTGCCGGTCTACAAGATGGTGGACACGTGCGCCGGAGAGTTCGAGAGCTATACACCGTATCTGTATAGCTGCTACGACGAAGAGGATGAGGCGGCGCCGACGACGCGCAAGAAGATCCTGATTCTGGGCAGCGGACCGAACCGGATTGGGCAGGGAATCGAGTTCGATTATTGCTGCTGCCATGCGGCGTTTGCGCTGCGTGAGGACGGCTACGAGACCATCATGGTCAACTGCAATCCCGAGACGGTTTCGACCGACTACGACACCAGCGACCGGTTGTACTTTGAGCCGTTGACGCTGGAGGACGTGCTCGCGGTGTATGAGCATGAGGCCTCGTCGGGCGCGGAGATTGGGATGATCGTGCAGTTCGGCGGACAGACTCCGCTGAACCTGAGCCTGCCGCTGAAGAAGGCGGGAGTGCCGATTATTGGCACGTCGCCAGAGTCGATTGATCTGGCCGAAGACCGAAAACGGTTTGGAAAACTGATTGAAGAGTTGCAGATTCCGCAGCCCGAGGGCGCGATGGCGACCAGTGTGGCCGAGGCGGTTGCTGGCGCGAACCGTGTGGGCTATCCGGTGCTGGTACGGCCTTCGTATGTGCTGGGCGGACGAGCGATGGTAATTGCCTATGACGATGAGGCTGTCGTTCGGTACATGAGCACCGCGATTGAGTTCTCGCAGGAGCGTCCAGTGCTGATCGACCACTTTCTCGAGGATGCGACTGAGGTCGACGTCGATGCGCTGTGCGATGGCGACGATGTAGTGATTGCCGGGATCATGCAGCATATCGAGGAGGCCGGAATTCACTCCGGCGACTCGTCGTGTGTGTTGCCTTCCGTCGATCTGAGCGACGATGTGCTGGATACGATCCGCGAGTACACGCGGAAGCTGGCGATGGCGCTGCATGTGATGGGACTAGTGAATATTCAGTTTGCTATACAACGCGGCAAGGTGTTTGTGATCGAGGTGAATCCTCGGGCTTCGCGAACTGTGCCGTATGTCTCGAAGGCGACCGGAGTCCCACTGGCGAAGATCGCTTCGCGCCTGATGGTCGGTCGCAAGCTGAAGGAGTTGCTGCCGGATGCGGTTGCGAGCGGCAAGGACCTCGGAACCGGATCGCATTACTTTGTGAAGTCGCCAGTATTTCCGTGGGGTAAGTTCCCCGGAGTGGACACCATACTTGGGCCGGAGATGAAGTCTACCGGCGAGGTGATGGGCGTGGCCGACAACTTCGGCGAGGCATTTGCCAAGGCGCAGATCGCTGCCGGACAGGTGCTTCCATTGCAGGGAACGATCTTCCTGAGCGTGAATGACCATGATAAAGACGGCGTGGTTTCGCTGGCGCGAGAGTTTGTCGAGATGGGCTTCCATCTGGTGGCAACGCATGGAACGGCAGCGGTGCTGGAGAAGGCTGGATTGCAGCCGGAGCGGGTCTACAAGGTGAAGGAAGGGCGTCCTAACGTCGTCGATCTGATCAAGGGCGACCGCATTCAGTTGATCATCAATACGCCGCGCGGGCAGGACACGTTCTTTGACGAGCAGGCGATTCGACGGGCGGCTGTGCTGGCGCGGATTCCGACGATTACAACGCTGGCGGCGGCACGCGCGGCGGCTGAGGGCATTTCGGCGTTGCAACAGGGAACCCTGAGCGTGGTTGCGTTGCAGACGCTGCATGCGAACCGGATCGAGGCGGCTGTTTAGCGCCTGCCTGAGTCTCATGGCTCGGCGTATGATTTTTCTGTTGTCTAAAAAGGAGAATTGTTGATGCGTATTGGAATGTTGACCGGTGGTGGGGATTGTCCTGGGCTGAACGCTGTGATTCGCGCGGCAGTGCGCAAGGGAATCCAGCATCATGGCGATGAGTTTATCGGCTTTATGGAAGGCTGGCGCGGGGTCATCGACGATGTGACGATGCCGCTGACCCTGGAGACGACCTCCGGGATTTTGCAGAAGGGCGGAACGATTCTGCGGTCTTCGCGCACCAATGTGAAGAAGATCGAGGGCGGATTCGAAAAGTGTGTTGAGACGATCAAACGGAACAAGCTGGATGCGCTGATTGCGCTTGGCGGCGACGATACGCAGTCGATCAGCCTTGCGCTGAGCGAGCGCGGTGTAAAGTGCGTCGGCGTGCCGAAGACGATTGACAATGATTTGAGCGGGACCGACGCTTGCTTTGGTTTCGATACCGCCGTGATGATTGCTACGGAAGCTGTGGACCGTCTGCACTCGACCGCCGAGTCGCACAATCGCGTGCTGGTGTGCGAAGTCATGGGACGCGATGCCGGCTGGATCGCGATTACCTCCGGCATTGCTGGCGGCGCCGATGTGGTTCTGGTGCCTGAGGTGCCGATTGATATTGAAGAGACCTGCCGCCTGATCAAGTATCGCCGCGAACATGGTAAGAAGTTCTCGATCGTGGTTGTGGCCGAGGGCGCAAAGTTCCCGGCGGGCGCGGTCGCGACGCATGACGAGTCGTTGGACTCATTTGGCCATCCGCGTTTGAGCGGCATTGGGCAGACGCTGGCTGAGGAGATCGAGAAGCGCACCGGCTACGAGACGCGCAGCGTGAACCTGGGGCACACGCAGCGGGGCGGCACACCGACGGCCTATGACCGTATGCTGGCGACGCGATATGGCGTGGCCGCGATTGATCTGATCCATGCGGGCAAGTTCGGCCGCCTGGTGGTGCTGCGCGGAACGCAGATTACGGACATTCCGATTGCCGATGCGATCGCCAAGACCCGGACGGTTGGACAGGATCTGTTGGATGTCCTGAAGAGCTTGCAGCCGTTGAAAGATGCTGTTTAGGTATTGGCCAGCAAAATAAAGGAGAGCCCCAGCGGATTTGCTGGGGCTCTCCTGTTTAGGAGGTTGCGTGGCGCTGGGTCGTTATCGGTTAGTTGGTTAACAGTCTTGAATTTCGGTTGTGCCGGGAAGTAGAAAGCGGTACAAAGGGTGTGCCGGGGGGAGTTGGGTTTTATCCGGTTTGTTTCGGGTGTTCGGAGGGTTTCTCTGATGGCTGCTTTGGCGCAGGTTGCTACTCGCGAGGTGATGGATATCCGGCAGGCGTCGGAGTATCTGGGCATCAGTGGAGATACGCTGTACCGCTACGCGTCGGAGGGTTTTATTCCGGCCTTCAAGCTGGGAAACCGTTGGCGGTTCAAGAAAAGCCTGCTGGATGCGTGGATGGATGAGAAGTCAGGCGTCAAGGCGGCGGCTCCCGTAACCGTAATGCCGAAGCAGAAAAAGCCAGCAGGCCGAGCCCGATAGGTCTCCTTATCCCCTTGTATGTCTGTGGGCGAGTATGGCTTTTGTGGCGATACTATCCTTACCAGGATGAATAAGACGATTCCCAATTTGCGATGTGTTCTTGCGATGGTTGTCATTACTCTGCTGGCGGCTTCTGCGGGTGCGCAAAGCTCGCCCGCGAAGATGACGCTTCATTTCGACCCGGCGGCGACGAAGATCGACTGGACGCTGAAGGACATTCTGCACACTGTTCATGGGACGTTCCAGCTGAAGAGGGGCGTGCTCGTGTTCGACGAAGATGCAGGGACTGCGGACGGAGAGATTATTGTCGAAACGGCGTCTGCCGAGAGTGGCAACCATCTTCGCGACGAGCGCATGAAGAAAGATGTTCTCGAGAGCACGAAGTATCCCGAAGCGATCTTTCATCCCGAAAAGGTTACGGGCGTCGTTCATGACGGGCAGACGCAGACGGTAACGGTCGAAGGCACTTTTACGATTCATGGGGCCGATCATCCGCTGTTTCTGCAGGTGCGGACCTCGTTGAGCGATGGCAAACTGAACGCGACGACGAGCTTTGTTGTGCCCTACGTTGCGTGGGGAATGAAAGACCCGAGCACGCTGATGCTGCGCGTAGGCAAAGACGTGCAGGTCAAGGTGGAAGCGCGGGCGACCGTACAGTGACATGGCAGGTTATTGAGGCCGTGAGGGATGCTCTGGGCAGGTTGCAACGCTCTGTCGCGCGGGTGTACTGTTGCTACGCTTAGGCGCGGGGCTACTCGAAGCGATTCTCTGCGCCTGCGTCTGTGAAGACTACCCATCTCAGAAGGAGCAACATGCCATGTCCACGATGACCGCCGCAGCAGGCAGCAAAGTCGCACCGGGAAGCTATGGATTTCCCGTCTCCTTCCGCAAGCAATACGGGAACTATATCGGGGGCGAGTGGGTCGCGCCTGCCTCGGGCGCTTACTTTGAAAATGTCACGCCGGTGACCGGCGAAGTTCTGTGCGAGATTCCGCGCTCGAATGCGGACGACGTCAACCGTGCGCTCGATGCTGCTCACGGAGCGAAGGCGGCGTGGGGACGAACCTCTCCGGCGCAGCGCGGCCATATTCTCGAACAGATCGCGCAGCGCATGGAAGATAACCTGGAGATGCTGGCTACGGTCGAGACCTGGGACAACGGCAAGCCGATTCGCGAGACCATGGCCGCCGATATGCCACTGAGCATCGACCACTTCCGCTACTTTGGCGGCTGCATCCGCGCGCAGGAGGGCGGGATTTCGGAGATCGATGCCGACACCGTCGCGTATCACTATCACGAGCCGCTGGGCGTAGTCGGACTGATCATTCCGTGGAATTTTCCTATTCTGATGGCGACGTGGAAGCTGGCTCCGGCGCTGGCCGCGGGCAACTGCGTCGTCCTGAAACCGGCGGAGCAGACACCGCTGTCGATACTCGTCTTGCTGGAGCTGATCGGCGACCTTCTGCCTCCGGGCGTGCTGAATGTGGTGAATGGATTCGGATTGGAAGCGGGCAAACCGCTGGCCTCGAGCACGCGCGTCAACAAGGTGGCCTTCACCGGTGAGACCACTACCGGCCGTCTGATCATGCAGTATGCCTCGCAGAATATTATTCCGGTGACGCTCGAGCTTGGCGGCAAAAGTCCGAACATCTTCTTCGAAGACGCGATGCGTGAGGACGACGCGTTCTTCGACAAGGCATTGGAAGGCTTCACCATGTTTGCGCTGAATCAGGGCGAGGTCTGTACCTGTCCTTCGCGGGCGCTGGTGCAGGAGTCGATCTACGATCGCTTCATGGAGAGGGCGCTGGCGCGGGTGAAGGCGATCAAGCGTGGCAATCCGCTGGATCGCGACACGATGATCGGAGCGCAGGCCTCGACCGAGCAGATGGAGAAGATTCTTTCCTATCTCGATATCGGCAAGCAGGAGGGCGCGAAGGTGCTGACCGGAGGCAAGCGTGCCGAAAATGGCGGCGATCTCGCCAACGGCTTCTACATCGAGCCGACCGTGTTCGAGGGCAACAACAAGATGCGCATCTTCCAGGAAGAGATCTTCGGACCGGTGGTCTCGGTGACGAAGTTCAAGGACGACGAAGAGGCGTTGGCGATCGCCAACGACACACTCTATGGGCTGGGCGCCGGCATCTGGACGCGCGACATGAACCGCGC
>NZ_DATKQC010000170.1:0-5441 GCF_035532915.1 Edaphobacter sp. | reverse complement strand
CAGGCGGAATTTTGCGCGAATCAACGGATCGACGACCAGAGCGTCGTCGATGGCTGCCAACAGCTCGTCCAGACCCAGCTTCTTCAATCCCGAAACTGGAAGACCGTTGGTCAGATGGCCGCGTTCCTCTTCCGGCAACAGGTCGACCTTGTTCAGCACCTCGATAATCGGCTTTTTTGTCACCTCGAGCTCGCCCAGCACCTTTTCCACCTGCGCCTTTTGCTCGTCCATCATGGGGCTGGAGGCGTCGCGGACGTGCAAAAGAATCTCTGCGCGCTCTACCTCTTCGAGCGTGGCGCGAAAGCTGGTCACCAGCGTATGCGGCAGGTTGCGGATAAATCCCACCGTGTCCGAAAGCAGGATTTTGCGCCGCGAGGGAAGCTGCAACTGCCGCAGCTTGGGGTCCAGCGTGGCGAACATCCGCGACGATTCCAGCACGCCCGCCTCGGTCAGCGCGTTGAACAGCGTGCTCTTTCCAGCGTTCGTGTAGCCGACCAGGGCTACCACCGGCACGGGCACTGCCTCGCGGCGCTGTCGCTGCTGGCGACGAATCCGCCGCACCGATTCGAGCTGCTCCTTCACATGGTCGATACGCAGGTTGATCTTGCGGCGATCGGTCTCCAACTGGGTCTCGCCCGGGCCGCGCGTACCGATGCCGCCGCCAAGCTGCGACATCGCCTTGCCCCGGCCAGCAAGCCGCGGAAGCTGGTACTCCAACTGCGCAAGCTCGACCTGCAACTGCCCTTCCCGGGTGCGTGCATGACGCGCGAAGATATCCAGGATCAGCTGCGTCCTGTCGATGACGCGGCAGGGTAGCCTGGCCTCGAGATTTCGAAGCTGCGATGGCGTTAGATCGTGGTCGAAGAGCACAAGGTCGGCACCGGTCGACGCGAGAACGCCCTCAATCTCCTCCAGTTTGCCCTGCCCCACCAGTGTGGCCGGATCGGGCCGTGCGCGCCGCTGCACCAGCGTCGCTGCCACCTCGGCGCCGGCGCTGCGGGCGAGCTCTTCAAACTCGGCGAGGGAAGCATCGAAGTCGAGACCGGCGGCGCTCACAGGAGCGGCTGCGATCACGTCCGTTTCATGGGTCTCTGATTGCGCCGACACGGCAGCAGCTTTGCGGGCGAGCCTGGCGGCAGAGGTGAGCTTACGGCGCTCGCCCGTGAACTCCACCGCAACCAGGATGGCGCGTTCGGCGTTTTGACCCGAGCCGTGGGAGCTGCGCGCGGCAATCATCGCAGCCTCCTGCACGGCAACGAGACTACGCCGCGCAGGCTTGGCTGCGACCGCCTTCTGTCTACTGGTTTTGATCAACGACTAACGGCACCCTGCGTTCCGGTCGCTTCCGAGGAAGGAGCGCTGGCAGCAGGAGACGGATGAGGGATGCTCGTCCGTGACTCTGGCCTGCTGTCGGACCGCAGTTCCAGATGGGCTCCGGCTCTTCCACTCACGACCGTGGAAATGGCGTGCTTGAAGATCAACTGTTCCTGGCTGTTGTTCTCCAACAGCACCGAATACTTATCGAACGACCGTATCTTGCCGGTCAGCTTGACGCCGCTTACCAGATAGATCGTAATAGGGCTCTTGTCTTTCCGAACCGTGTTGAGAAATGTGTCCTGAATGTTCTGTGCCGGCTTTGAATCCATGAGGCCGATCTCCTTTAGCTTTGAGCTAATTTTTGTTCCAGTAAAAAGTCCGCCATACCGCATTTACTTCAGCAAAAAACCCAACCTTCAAAGCAGCCGGGACTGAAGCCAAGATTGTCAAACAATACGACCATCTGCTGCAATTATCAACCTGCGCCGCCTGAACGCTTTTAACTATACTCAGACTGCGATGAGTTTATTAGACGCAGCAAATGGCCAAAGGGACGCCTGCCCCACGCACACTTTCTGCGATATACCATGGCAGAGGTGACTCATAACTCCCAACCTGTCCCGATGCTAGACTTCTCCCGCCAGTTTTCCGGGATCCGTCAGGAAGTCATGGCTGCTATCGAAAGCGTCTGCGATTCGCAGCAGTTTGTCCTTGGCCCGCAGGTTACGAGCTTCGAGCGGGCTGCCGCGGCAGCCTGCGCGGCACCCTACGCCATCGGCTGCGCCAGCGGCACGGACGCGCTTTGGCTGGCCATGGGCGCCGCCGGAATCGGTCCCGGCGATGCCGTCATCACCAGCCCGTTCAGCTTCTTCGCCACGGTCAGCTCCATCCTGCGTTGCGGTGCGCAACCGCTTCTCGCCGATATCGATCCCCTGACCTTCAATCTCTCGGCCGATGCGGTGGAAGAGGTGCTGCTGCACTCTCACGCGGGCACGACGGTCAAGGCTGTCCTTCCCGTTCACCTCTACGGCCAGTGCGCCGACTGGGACGCCTTCAGCTCCCTGAAACAGCGCCACAACCTGTTGCTGATCGAGGATGCCGCGCAGGCCTTCGGAGCGTCCTGGAACGGTACGCCTGCGGGAGCGTTGGGTGACCTCGCCGCGTTCAGCTTCTATCCCACCAAAAACCTCAGCGCCTTTGGCGATGCTGGTCTGCTGACGACGCTCTCAGCCGAGTACGACGAGCGCGCACGCATGATGCGGGCACACGGCATGCGTCGCCGCTACTTCCACGACGAGGTCGGCTGGAACTCGCGACTGGACACGCTGCAGGCCGCTGTGCTCGAAGTGAAACTGCGTTATCTGCCGGAGTGGAACCAGCAACGCCGCGACCGCGCCGCCCGTTACGATCAACTGCTTCGCAAGGCTGGCCTTGCTGCCGCCAACACCAACGAAGGCATCGTTCTGCCCATCACCGATCCCCGTGCCACGCCTGTCTTTCACCAGTACGTCATTCGAGCGCCACGACGCGATGCGATGCGCGAATACCTCGCAGACCGCCAGATCGGCAGCGAGATCTATTACCCGTTGCCGCTGCACCTGCAGACCAGCCTCTCCGGCCTCGGCTATCAACGCGGCGACTTCCCGGTCAGCGAAGCCGCCGCCGCCGAAGTGCTTGCTCTGCCGATCTATCCCGAGTTGCGCGAAGACGAACAGCAGACAGTCGTGGAAGCCATCGCTGCCTTTTACGCGTAGCGCCTGCGCCACGCCTATTCGATCTTCGCGCTCTCCACGCCCTCTAACTGCACGACTGCCTGCATGGCATTTTGCAAAACCACTGCCCCGCTTTGAATGAACGTAATCTGAACCCATCTTTGTTGCCGCCGTCCCTTGTCTCCACGCTGAGCGAGGCAACATCGAGATTGATCTGCCGCAGTGCCGCCAGTAGATTCTCGATCGTGACGACATTCGAATCGTAGAGCAGGCTGATCGTCTGTTTACGCCAGCGCGTGTCCAGCCGCCGTTCCAACGGACGCAATACCAGAAGCAGCGCAAGCGCGGTGCCGAGGATGGCCGCGCGATACATACCGCAGCCGACGGCGATTCCAAGCGCCGCCACCGACCAGATGCTGGCCGCAGTCGTCAGTCCGCGAACCAAATCCCCGTGCGCGATGATCGTTCCCGCTCCCAGAAAGCCAATGCCGGTAACAATCTGCGCCGCGATACGCGACGGGTCCAGGGCTACCCCCGGGGTGCCCAGGATATCCGCAAAGCCAAAGGCAGAGGCAATCATCAGCAGGCAGGACGACATCCCCACCAGGGCATGCGTGCGCAGACCGGCAGCGCTTCGGCGGCGTTCTCGATCAAGGCCGACCAGACCTGCCAGCACAGTGGCCGTAACCAGCCGCAAGGCAATCTCATGCGGAGGAAGAGTCATCGTGCGCTCCCATTTCATTTCACGGAAAATCGTACAGCCACTTATATCACCGGCGCGGCGCGACAGGTTTTACCGTCTTCGCCGGCTTCTCACGGCCTTCTTTACCTTCTTTGCCTTCTTCTCGACCGGCACGGGATGGGCCTCGTCCGGAGCTGTGGTATCAGGCGGCAGAACCCTTCGCACCAGGTTTCCTTCCAGCCGATAAGTCTTTAAAACCGTCTTGCCCGGCACAATCGCTCCTGTGACCGGATCGGGCACCACCGGCGGAGCGTCTCCGGCCGACACACGGTAGCTGTAAGTCGGAGCCACCGTCATCGACGCCGGGGCCTTGCCGTAGGGGTCGCTCGCCATCGTCACCTGCAACGGAAGATAGCCCTCGATGTTCTTGTCCCGGTACGCGGTCTCGTAGCGGTGCTTCTTCACATTCCAAATGAAGACGCGCACCTGGTTGAAGTCATAGGGCAACCCAGCCGTATAGGGACTGGTCACCGTCACATACTCGGGAATGTTCTTGTCATCCTGCGGAGCCTCGGGGTCGTACACCTTGGTCAGAACGTAGGCACCCACGATCCGCTGCCCTTCGGAGTACCGAACCAGCGTGTCGGGAGCGTCCACATCCATCAACCGGCTATAGACCCAACCGGCCTCGCCTTTGGAGTCGCGCACGAGCCACCAGTCGTCCATCGCCGGAGGTGCTGGCGCCGCGGCCTCGACGGCCTTGCCGTTCACCGCCACCGGAGCAACCGCTCGCAGGCCCGGAGGGACCGGCTTGGGAAGCGTGGCACGCCGCAGCAGCTTCAACTTCTCGCCCTCGCCCAGCCGAAGGAAATGCTGCGTCTCGCGACCGGGAGCGATGTGCATATAAACGTCATCGCGCACCACGCCGGTTGCTACCACAGGGTCCTTTTCATGCTCCTTGGTCAGCGCGGCAAACTGGTCGAAGATATCCTGCGTTGCAACCATCTTCTCGTTGATCCAGCCCTGCGCTCCCTGGTCGGTCTGAACCTTAAAGAAGCGCCGACCATGATCGAGCACCAGCAGCCGGTCGCCATTTTCCACGTCCGCGGTCCGGTTCGATACCGCCGCCACGCGGTCGCGCAGATAAGTCTTCTTCGCCAGGACGTACACATACTCGCGCTTCGGTTTGGGACGCAACCGCGAGCAACCGGGGATAGCGGGCAGCAGGCACACCGACAAGAGCGCACAGGCTGCAAGCCGAATTAAATTTCGTCTGGAAACAGATCGACAGGGAACGGATTGGCAGAAAGAAGAAAGAATGGCCCTGAAACTCCAGCAAAACTCAGAAACTTCTCTATCCATACTACTGGCCGATGCGTTGAAGCCACGCACTGTTGTTCATCGATTCAGCGCATTCGGACAAGCGAACACGATGAGTTACTGCCATCAGTGCGTCAGCGCAACCGCAATCGCCCCGGTCGGCGCCGTCCCAGTGGCCGTGCTGGTCGCAAGATCAAGCTTGCCCGGAGTAGTCGCATCGAAGCTATACATCGACAGATCAGGATTGCCTCCATTGGCCGCTGCCAGCAGATAATCTCCGCTGCTGTCGGTGCCCAGCGATGTCACCAGCAGCCCGCTCGTGTAAGGCGATCCGCCCAGTGCCGCCAGCGAGCCTCCGGTGCCGATGGAATAGCCGTAAATTGTGCCGTTGGCCCGGTTCGCTGCATAGA
>NZ_DATKQC010000169.1:0-3590 GCF_035532915.1 Edaphobacter sp. | reverse complement strand
CGTCATCTTCTACAACGCGAGGACGGAAAACTTTGACCGCCACACGCCCCAGCCCTCTTTAGTGATTGCGGACGGGGACACATCCTTTCTCAAAGTGCTGGGTGGGTCGGAGTTCCAACGCTCTGACGTAATCGGCGTAATCCACCGAGTAGTTGAGCGCGACCGCTTGGAAGCCTTGGGCAACCAGATGCTTGGATTGCAGCAGTGGTATGCCGAGGATACCGAAATGCTTGGCGGACTTCCGGCCGCGCCGCGTGCTATCGGTCTCTCAATTCTGAAGCGGAGAACACCGTAATGCCGGTAGCCGCGTCGCAGGTCTTCGATTTCATCGAGCAGCAGGCAACTGTAGCCATCGAACGGCACGAGATTGCATCGACCGCTTTCGGCGCCCTGCGCCGGAGCTTGCGTCAGATTGTGGTGACGCTCCGGGACTCCGACACCCAAGAGGCTCTTGATATCTCGGACCGGCTCCGGGCTCTCCTGTCCGAGTGGCTCACGGTTCCAGTGCCTTTCGATAGCTCGATGCTTGATACTTTGAGAGAACTGCTCGGGGCAACTGAAGGGGTTCAATCTCGCTGGGGGTTAGATGTACGGACGCTGTATGAGTCAGCCCTTCGTGCTGCGGCGGAACTTCCGTCCATTGAGAACCCAGTGCGAGAAGCGATTCGCTTGGCCATCCGCGAACAGCGCTCTCAAGGCCAAACGTTAAAGGTTTACTGTTCGCGCCGGGCCCGGCTTCATTTTGAGTCGGTTCTAGTCCCGACCGAAGACCCGCCGCTCTTGGAGATCGCGTTCCTTCACTCAGTGCGGGATTACCGAGAAACTGCTCCGTTCGACGTTTTGATAAAAGTGGGACCGCTTCGTGCCCGAGGCTGGGGTTCGGCGCCCGACGCTCTGCTCACCGCACCACGCTTTCGCAAGCTATTGCAAATTGTCTGGTCCGGCTGCAGCGACGAGCCAGACTTCGGCTACGACCCGGTATCGCCTCCCACCGATTCCCAAGGCGCCAGCGGTTCCACCGCGGCGACGAATTCTGGCAGTAGACGTGGCCAGATCACCTGGACTACGCGATTGGTTCGTTCAGGCCAGGACACCGGTGCCCTTCCGGGCGACGCGGCGGAACTCGATGAGTTGCGAGTCTTCAGGGAAATGATTCAGCAGCGAGAAAAGCGCACTGCTACGCTCGTTCAAGTCGACGAGGAACATGCCATTCTGTACCCGCCGCATTCCTTGGTTCTCAGCTTCGATCCCGACCCGGCCTCACGGGAGCCTATTGATCGTCGAATGCCCTCTGAAACGCTTGTTGAGGGCATGTATTTGATCAGGCCACTAGTAGATGACGTCGACTTCGGCGGAGTACGCGCCGAGCATGGGCACTATAGTCAGATTTGGAAATCCAAATTGGAACTGGAGTGGCGGGCTAATGCTGCCGGTCTGATAGCGCGCCTGCGTACCGCTGGTCTCAATCTACAGCATCTTAGTTCCGCGATCCAACATTGGTGCAAACCACCGAGCACCGTCATCCATGCGCCCCAGCAAATGAAGCATTTCGAGGTTCTCTTGCGCGTATTGGAGGTTGACAGCGATGCCCCCAACAACCGGAATCAGAAGGCGCCCCTTTGGAAACTTGCGTGGAATGAAGTACGGCGGTCGCGGGGAGAGGCGATTCAGTTTGGCGTCCAAGAACAAGAAATTGTAGAGGAGCAGCTGCTCAATATCCTCAGAAAGCTGGTGCCCCAGATTCGGGAACGTGCCATGACAGGCGGTGGCTTCCACTTGGCCATACCGCCCGGCAGTGGTATCACGGGCGACCTGCTGTTTTTAAGAGTGAGTGGAATCGAGGAGGGCTTCAGTGTCCCGGAGACCGACCTCAAGGTTGTCCGCGAACTAAGTATGGTTGACCAATGGCGCGACTGATTCCCTCCTTCATGGACGAACGCACGCCCGTGGGTGAGCGCGACGTCTTCAACCTGATTGCGGCCGGCCCCGATGACTGGGTCGCGCTGCATTCCCTTGATCTTGCTCCGTGGAACCGGGGTCTTCGCACCGAGGTAGATTTTGTGATCATCGTGCCGGACGCAGGCATTCTCTGCGTAGAGGTCAAGTCCCACGAAAACATTTCGTTCGATGGTCACAGATGGTATCCCGAGACCATTAGCCGTTCGCCATTCAAGCAGGCGGCGGACGGGCGGCATACGTTCTATCGCCGCTTCTCGGAGCTCGCGCCGCAATTCAAGCGTGTTCCAGTTGTCCATTGCTGCATTTTCCCGCGGTCCCCGTTTGACCTGTCGCCAAACCTCTCGGTCCAGCCATGGGAATTAATGGATCTGCGCACTTTCCGATCATTGGAAAGCGGCACCGCATTCTGTGCAGAATTAAGGGCCAGAATCGATCGTAGCGTCGCGGCGGATGGTCAACTATCGCGCCTCGATCATCGGCTTTCCCCGAGTCAGATTGACACCGTCGTAAGGTCTTGTGTGCCGGTGCAAAAGCGCCACCCAGGCGCGCGAGAGGAGATTCGGCGCCGCGAAGAGGAGGTCGCGAAGGTTCTGCGTCAGCAGCAAAAGCCCGTGCTGCAACTTGCTACGTGGAACGATCGGCTGGTCGTTTCCGGCGGGGCTGGTACGGGCAAGACCCTAATCGCCATTGAGGTTGCCAGACGTGCTGCCGAGAATGGCCGTCGAGTGGCGTTGCTGTGTTTCAACCAATTGATTGGGGATTGGCTAGGACGCAGGATAGAACAGTCCGTTCCCGCGCTCCCGAACCTGGTCGCGGGTCGCGCGATTCGCGTCATGGCGGAGCTGACGCAAATTTCGATCCCGAGCAAGCCTACGCAGGAGTTTTGGGACGCTGAGCTACCTCAGCAATTAGAGGAGCGTCTCACTGATCCTGATTTCAAGGCAGTGGCCACCTTTGACTATCTGGTCCTCGACGAGGCACAGGATCTTCTTGCTAGACCTCGGCTCTGGCAATGCCTAACCCAGTTTCTAAAGGGCGGTGTGGACAATGGCGCCTTTGCACTCTTTGGCGATTTCGATCAGCAAGTTCTCACTGAGCGCGAGGCAATGGAAACGGCGCTTGACGCATTGGACAGAATGAACCGGCCCGTCCGTTGGAAACTATCTGAGAACTGCCGCAACTATCAAATAGTGGGAGACACAGCGGTCCGGCTTGCCGGGTTTGTGAATCCAGTTTATTCGGGATACCTCCGCTCGGGAGGGGGCGTAAACAATTACGACATCTATTTCTACGACCATGATCAGGCGCAACTGGACAGGCTCGGTCAGTGGCTGAGGGAATTCAAGAAGCAAGGTTACAAACCCTCCGAAATTACGCTCCTTTCCTTTCGATCCGATCATATGAGCGCAGCCGCGCGCCTCGGTGCCGCGGGTTACAAGCTGCGCCCAGCATGGCAAGCGGGCGAACTAACTGCTTACGCTACCGTTCATGCCTTCAAGGGCATGGAGAACAAGATCATCATCATTACCGATGCCGTTCTCGATGATCGCGATATTCACAGGGGCTTGTTTTACACCGCAATAACCCGCGCCACGGAATCCGTTCGCGTACTGTGCGACAAGGGCTCTCAG
>NZ_DATKQC010000168.1:0-8285 GCF_035532915.1 Edaphobacter sp. | reverse complement strand
GCAAGAGGTGCAGGAGACCATGCAGTGGGCCGCCGAGTCCACGGCAAAAAACACCGGCACCGTGCTCACGCTCGCCCTCAACTACGGGGCGCGGTCCGAGATCGTCGACGCCTTCCGCAAGATCCTCACCAATCTCGCCACTGAGGCTCACACTCGCGGCTGCTCGGTAGAAGACCTGCTGGGCGCAGGCGCGCTCGATTCCCTTGACGAGCCCAGCATCAGCCGCGCCCTCTACACGGCGCACATGCCCGACCCCGACCTCATCATCCGCACCAGCGGCGAGCAGCGCATCTCCAACTTCCTGCTCTGGCAGATCGCCTACTCCGAGATCTTCGTGACCGACCGCCTCTGGCCCGACTTCCGTGGCATCCACCTGCTCGAAGCCATAGCCAACTACCAGGGCCGCGACCGCCGCTATGGCGGACTCAACGACACCAACTCCGACGAGAAAATCGACACGCTCCAGTCGGTCTCCGAACTGGAGACAGAGATCGCCACCGAGCTCAACCCCCACGAACTCAGCCGTCGTTAAACTCCTTGCAGCTCCTGCATGGAAATACAGGAACGAAGCTGTATTCTCTTCAAGACCACATGAAACGCATTCTCACTGCCATCGTCCTCATCGCTGCTGTCTTCCTGCTCATCTTCTTCGGCCAGTTGTGGATGATCACCCTCGCCGCAGCCATCATTGCGGAACTCGCCGCCTATGAATATCTCAAGCTCGCCGCCGTCGGTGCCGAGACCCACGGAGCCCAGCTCCGCATCCCCCTGTGGTGGATGACACTTGGCACAGCGCTCGCCTTCGTCGTCACCCTGCCTAACTTTCCCGTCGAAGCGCAGCTTCCCGTCCTCAGCGCGCTCACGCTGGCCCTCTTCGCCTGGAACGGCTTCCGCTCCCCCCTTATTCAGGTGTTGCCCGATACCGCGCAGGGACTCTTCGGCCTCATCTACATCGCCTATCCGCTCACCCTCATTCCCCTTATCTGGAAGAAGGAGGACGGAACCGCGCTGGTCATCTTCCTGATGGTCTGCGTCTGGGCCGGAGACATCGCCGCGCTTTACATTGGACGGGCCTTCGGAAAGCACAAGCTCGCTCCCCGCCTCAGTCCCGGCAAAACCTGGGAGGGCTCCGCGGCCAGCATCGTCGGGAGCGTCATCGCGGCATTCGTCGTTATCTACCTTGGCGACGTGCTCACCTCGCATGGCAACCTGCTTCTGCACACCTCCGAGCCGATGTGGCAATCGCTCCTGCTGGCTACTTTGCTCAACGTCGCCGCCCAACTGGGAGACCTGTTGGAATCCGCGATCAAGCGCGGAGCCGGGGTCAAAGACTCAGGCACCATGCTCCCCGGCCACGGAGGTATGCTCGACCGCATCGACGCCCTTCTGCTCGCCGCTCCCATCCTTTGGTTCGTCCTCATCCTCAAAGACGCCTTCGGCATGGGCCGTTTCTAGTACACTCTGTCTTCGTCCGGGTTTCCCTATACTTTCATCCAACAAGTAAGGCCCCGGACGCATCCAATCGCAAGAAATCGGCTACGCTCGCATACCGAGAAGGAGAACGAATGAAATTAAGAGACGCAGTACTGGGAGTTGTGGCACTCACAACACTGGCGTTCGCGCCCGCATCGCTCACCGCACAAGGACCTCCACCTCCGGGATATGGCCCGCGGCAATCATGGGAAGCGCCGCCATCGCAATATCAGCGTGATATTGAGCGTCGCGGCTTTCGTGACGGCATCGAGGGCGCACGCAAAGACTATGGAAACCATCGCCGTCCCAATGTAAATAATCGCGATGAGTACCGGCACCCGAGGGTAGACCGTCGGGACCGTCACGCCTATCGCGAAGCATTCCGCCGTGGCTATAGCGTAGGCGTTCAGCACCTCATGAACGGCAATATGCGCCGCTAACAAAGCATTCTTTACCGTCCAGAAAGCCCCGGCCCAAAACCGGGGCTTTTGCTTGCAGATTCGGAATCAACCTGGCGACACAAGAGTCTCTATCTTTCAATCAGATTTGAGGTTTATGGATAAACTCCAATCTCTGCGAAAATAAGGTTCGTGAAAAAACTTGCCATCTTAGGTTCCACCGGCTCCATTGGAAACAGCACGCTCTCCATCTGCGAGTCCTTTCCCGACCGCTACCAGGTCATCTCCCTCGCCGCGGGCCAAAACGTTGAAGTAGCCTTTGGTCAGTGTGTCCGCTGGCGTCCGAAGGTCATCTCCATCGCCACCGAAGACCTTGCGGGCCAACTCCAAAGCCGCCTCCAGGCCGCCGGCATCACCGGCATCGAAGTCGTCCACGGCACCGCCGGAACCATCCACGTCGCCACCCTGCCTGAGGTGGACTTCGTCGTCTCTGCCATCGTCGGCGTAGCCGGACTCGAAGCCACCTACGCTGCCGTCTGTGCAGGCAAGACCATCGGCCTCGCCAACAAGGAGTGCCTCGTAGCCGCAGGCGAGCTCATCATCGCCGCAGCAAAAGAACACAACGTAGCCCTGCTCCCCATCGACTCCGAGCACAATGCCGTCCATCAGGCCATGCGCGGAGGCACCCCCGCCGAGGTCAAACAGATCTGGCTCACCGCTTCTGGCGGTCCCTTCCGCAACACACCGCTCGCCGACTTCAAGCACATCACTCCGGCACAGGCGCTCAAGCATCCCACATGGGTCATGGGCCAGCGCATCACCATCGACTCGGCCACCATGATGAACAAGGGCTTCGAGGTCATCGAGGCTTGCCGCCTCTTCAACCTGCCTCCCGCGAAGGTCCGCGTCACCATCCACCCCCAGTCCACCGTGCATTCGCTGGTCGAGTTCGTCGACGGCAGCATTCTCGCCCAGATCTCGGTCACCGACATGCGCCTCCCCATCCTGTACGCGCTGGCCTATCCCGAGCGCGTCGCTGTCTCCGAAAAGGACAACCTCACCTTCGACCTTGCGACCCTCAACCATCTCGATTTTTCGCAACCCGACCTCACCCGTTTTCCCTGCCTTCGCCTCGCCTACGAGGCCGCGGAAGCCGGGGGAAAAGCACCCATCGCCCTCAACGCCGCCGACGAGATCGCCGTTGCCGCGTTCCTTAATCCTGACCCCGCCAGGGCCATCCCTTTTATGGGCATTCCGCGTACAATTGAGGATGTGCTGATCGAAACCTCCGGCCCGCGTCCGACCACCATCCAGCAAGTGCTGGAGGCAGACCTTGCCGCGAGAGAGTGCGCACGCGAAGTGATCGCCCGGCAGTCCACCGGCACTTCTCGAAATCGGTAGCCCACAACTTTCCCTATCAGCAACGAGGTCTCCACTCTCCCATGTCGACAGTCATTCAGCTTGCCATCGTCCTTGGCATCATGGTTCTAGTGCACGAACTCGGGCACTTTATCGTCGCCAAGCTCTGCCGGGTGCGCGTCGAGGTCTTCTCCATCGGCTTCGGCACCCGTCTCTTCGGCTTCAAACGTGGCGACACCGATTACCGCCTCAGCCTTCTCCCCCTTGGCGGCTACGTCAAGATGTCCGGCGAGATGCCCGGCGAAGAAAAGAGTGATGACCCCGGCGAGTTGGAAAACCATCCCCGCTGGCAGCGCGTCCTCATTGCCCTGGCTGGCCCGGTTTTCAACTTCCTGCTGGCCATTGCCTTGATGACCGGCGTCTACATGGTTCACAACGAGGTTCAGGCATACCTCAACGGGCCGGCTCACGTCGATTACGTCTCGCTCAACACCCCTGCCGCCCATACCGGCATTCAGGGCGGCGATACCATCGTCCACTACGACACCGTAGAAAATCCGACATGGGACCAGGTAGCCATCCGCTCCCTGCTGAACCTCAATCAGACTATCTCCTTCTCCTATGTCCACGACGGCCAGCGGACCAATACCAAGCTCTTCGTCGAAGCCAAGGGCGGCGCGGAAGACTTCGCCCTCGACAATCTGGGTTTCATACCCCTCAGGCAGGACTCTCCGATTGAGGTCAGCAGCCTCGAAGGAGAAGAGAATCTTCCGGCGGCCCGTGCCGGCATGAAACCCGGAGACCAGTTGGAATCCATCGACGGACTCCATCTTCACTCCGTCTACTCTCTCCATGCCTACCTGCAGGACACCGCTGGAAAGCCAGTCTCCCTCGTGGTCAATCGCCACGGCGACACCCTACCCATCCATCTCACTCCAGTCCTCGGAGATGCGGGAGATGGCACAAAGTATTTCCAACTCGGCTTCCTCCCGGTTCAGCCTCCGGTCAAAGTCCAGCGCCTTCCCTTCGGCAAAGCCATGGTCGCCTCCTGGCAATTCAACAAAAAAAGCTCGCTACTCATCGTTGAAGTCGTTAAGCGCATGTTCACGCGCCAGGTCTCCGTCCGCAGCTTGAGCGGCCCCATTGGCATCGGCCAACAAGTTCACCAGGCGATGGAGATGCAGGGTTGGACGCCTATCGTCGGCCTGATGGCTTACATCAGCATCAATCTGGGCATCCTCAATTTGCTGCCCATCCCCATCCTCGACGGCGGCATGATCCTCTTTCTCATCATCGAAAGCATCATCCGCCGCGACGTCAATCAGCAACTCAAAGAGCGTGTCTACCAAGTCGCCTTCGTCTGCATCATCATCTTCGCTGCCTTCATCATCTTCAACGACATCACCAAGCTCTCCATCTTCACCAAGGTAAAGCCTTAAAACGATCATGGGCTGAAGGAACAAGGGGGAAAATAACCTTTGTTCGTTCAGCCCATGAAATGCTTCGATGTCTTACTGTGCGGCCTGCAACTCCGCGATGACCTCTCCCGCCGCCTTCCGGGCATCGTCCTCCCGGTCAGGAGGAAAACTAATCGCTCCCACCCGAGCATGGCCGCCTCCACCGTAGCGCTCGCAGATCGCCGCAAGATTCACCAACTCCTCCGACGTCTTCTTCGTCCACGGATTCGTTCCCACCGACACCTTGGTCCTGAAAGACGATTTGCTGAGGCCAACGTTATAAGTCCCCTCGGGCAGCAGATAGTAGGGAATAAATTTGTTATATCCCTCGGTAGGCTGATCGGTGATGTCGAACGTAATCACGCCCTTGTCCACCGTGGCCCGCGAACGGATCAGCTCAATCGCGTTCTGGTGCCGCTCCATCAGCGGCCCTAGCAGAGTCTGCACAAAATCCTGATCGAGCACTCCCTGCAGCGGCATCTCCGTCAACAACGGAATCAACCGCGGCACCAGATTCTCGTCGGCAGAGCTCTCAATCACCATGGTCAGCTTCATCGCCGGAGCAGCCATCTCGACGGCAGCCTGAGCGCTTTCATACTTTGCGCCGTCCACGATGTTCGCCCATTTAATCAGTTCCGCCAGCGGAGCGGTATCGAACCCGAAGTCGACGCGACCTATATCGGCAATCAGGCTTGTGCACGAGATATAGTTCGGGTCATAGAACTTCCGCATCCGTTGCGACCCATCGGCCTGTCCCCTCTCAAAGTCCTTCTGGTCGTTCGGCGTCAAAAACGCGCTCAGGTGATGATCGAACCACCACGTCACCTTGGGCGAAGCCGAATATTTGAAGTCGACGATCGCATTCTCGCCATCGATAAAAGCACCTTCATCGAACAGCGCGCCCGCACGATGCACCAACCCTCGATAGTCGTACTGGTCGACTTTGCCGACGCACTCCCGGTGAAACCGGGTAAACACCGACGCCGAGCAGGCGCCGTCGAAACATTTATCGTGATAAAAAATCCGGCAATTCAAGCAGCAACCTCCAGGTCAGCGCCACGGCAATTCCGTGCGAAGCTCTAAGGATAGCGCACCCGAAAGCCCCGCGCCCAACGCTACAGCCGCGCGATCTGGTACCGGCTCTCCTCCAGGTCCAACTCCCGCTCCATCGTCCGCAGAACGTCGTCGCTGATGCGGCCCTCGTCGCGCAGCCGAATGATCGCCCTCCGCTCTGCCTGCACCGCTCCCTCCGCCGCATCGACTACCTGCCTGTAGGTGTGAGCGCCATGCTCCTCGTGGCTGTTGTCATGCTCCGACTCAACATCCACCAGCCGATGTTGATACCGGTCAAGCAAGTCATCGAAGGCGTGAAAGTATGCACTTCCGCAATTTTTTCTCCCCTCCTCCAAATGTGCAATCGCCTCGGTGAGGGCGATCTTTCGCGCCTCCCGCTCCTCCACGCTCATGCCCGTGCTTCCGGCCAGGCCAAGCGCGCGAATCAGCGAAGGCAGCGTCAGCCCCTGCACCACCAGCGTCACCAGGATCACGCAGAATGCCAGAAATACAATCAGGTTCCTCGGCCCGAACATTTTTCCGTTCCCCAGCATCTCCGGCACCGAAATCGCCGCTGCCAGCGCCACCACGCCCCGCATCCCCGTCCACCCGATCACAAAGACATCCCGCGCATCTGGCTGCTTTTCGACATCGCCGGCCCAACGCCGCAACAGATAGGCCATCTTCACCGCGGGATAGACCCATACGATACGCATCGCGATCAGAATTGCGCTGAAGATTCCGCCATACTCCAGCAGCGTCACCATGCCATACTGACCGCGAATCCCAGCCAGCACGTATGGCAGTTGCAGCCCGATCAACACGAACACCAGCCCATTCAGGATGAAGGTCAAAGCGTCCCATACCCCCATCACCTGCATCCGCACTCCGGGCGAAAAGAACGTCGCGCTCTTTCGGCTCAGGTAGAGTCCGCACGCTACAACTGCCAGGACACCGGAGGCGTGCACATGTTCGCCGCCAAGGTACGCTGCGTACGGCACCACCACGCTCACTACGATCTCGACCGGCCCATTGTCGATAAACTTCTCCAGCCATCCCACGACCACGCCAATCAACAGGCCAATGCCTATACCACCCACAATCAGGTAGAGCAGCCGAACGATTCCGCCGCCTACCGACGGCGTCTCGCCCCGCATGATGATACTCACTCCAAGCTCCAGCGCCAGCAGGCCGGTCGCATCGTTCAGCAGGCTCTCGCCCTCCAGAATGTCGACGATGCGGCGCGGCAGCCCAATCGATCGCGCAATCGAAGTCGCCGCAATCGCGTCGGTCGTCGCCACCACAGCGCCCAGCAGAAACCCGGCCTTCCAGTCCAGTGCAGTGATGAAGTGCTCGGAGACAACCGCAACGCCCCACACCGTAAAGCCCACCAGCCCCACCGCCAGCAGCGAGATCAGCACAAGGTTGTGGCGAAACTCCCGCCACGACGTCCCCCACGCCGCCGAGTAGAGCAGCGGCGGCAGAAAGATAAGAAACACCAGGCTGGGGTCCAGTGGAACCCGGGGCATGTGAGGAACAAAACTAATGAGCAGCCCGGCCAGCACAAGCACGATTGGATACGGCACCTTCAACCGGTGCGCGATCACCGCAAAGACGGCGACCATCATCAACAGCAGCAGGATCACCGTCTCTAATGCATGAAGACTAGCCCCTGAAGTCATCCGGCCCACCTCCTTTCCTCAAAGCTGCGACGCGCCAAACCAAGCCCGCGTCAGACACCTCCGAGCATATCAGCGGCGCCTGCGATATCTCCATCACGACGCTCCGATTCAAAATGGCCATGCTGCATGCCCCGATCCGCCAGCAGACGCCCGTACACACAGCATTTAGACTTTGAATCAGCACATGAACTCCTACGATCCAGTCCCAACCGATCCTGCTCTCCTCGCCCGCCGCTTTCCCAACGAAAATCCCTCCCCAAAGAGCAGTCTCCCGAACCGCCTGCGCCGTAATATTCTCCGCGTCATCGCTGTAGCGGTACCCCTTGTCGTCATCCTCGCCGTCGCCGTCTTCATCGGCGGACGCTACTGGACCCGCCACGCCCTGCGCAATTCCCTGCCGCAGATCGACGGCACCCTCTCCGTCGCCGAGCTCTCCGCACCCGTCACCGTTCAGCGCGACGCCCAAGGCGTTCCCCACATTCACGCGGCCACGCTCAACGATCTGGTCATCGCGCAGGGCTTCGTCACCGCGCAAGACCGTCTCTGGCAGATGGACATCCTCCGCCGCCACGCTGCCGGAGAGCTGGCCGAAATCCTCGGGCCAAGCCTCGTTCCCCACGATCGCGCCCAGCGCATCCTGCAGGTTCGCGCCTCCGCCAACCGCGCCGTCGCCACCCTCCCGCCCGACCAACTCCACTGGCTGCAGCTCTATGCCGAGGGCGTTAACGCCTCCATCACCGTGCAAGGCGCGCATCTCCCCATCGAGTTCCGCATCCTCCGCTACCGGCCTGCGCCGTGGACGCCCCGCGACTCCCTCCTCGTCGGCCTCGCCATGTTTCAGGACCTCACCAACACCTTCCCGC
>NZ_DATKQC010000167.1:0-8499 GCF_035532915.1 Edaphobacter sp. | reverse complement strand
GCTACAAGAAGCTGTCTTAGCCGATCTGGATCGGCAGTATGAGGATGGCCGAGATCGTGGTGATAGAAGGTAAAGCCACGTTTCATCCCACAGGCTATCTTCGGATAGCTCTCCTGCCATGTACCCCACTTCGATAGCGGGCTGATTCGCGGCAGATCATAGCGGGTAGCAATATCTTCGAGGATTAGGTTCGAGAGTGGAGTTGAAGATTCTCCAATGGCAAAGCGCGGATGCTTGTCTTTTTCCAACAGCACGACAGAATGCCCTGATCTCCGCGCAATCATGGCAATGAGCGATCCAGCAAAGCCCGATCCCACCACCGCAATATCAAAGGTTCGGTTCAACTGCGCCCCTTGCAGTATGTGCAATCAATCATGTCTGACGCTGATTGGCGAAGGTTCATCTCACGTAGCCGCTCAATGCGTAATGGGTAACAGGAGCATTTTGGTGAAGCAAGGTGTAAATCCCATAGATCGACAAAAACGCGGCCACGCGCGAGGCTCAGGCCATAGCTTGCTGCAGATTCCACTATATCCAGCTGTGGCGGAGAAAATTCGCCTAGCTGCGCTAACTCCTCCATGGCGCCATTCCCAGACCGCGTTGGAATTAAGGTAACTACGGTTGCCCCGCAATCAAAAGCAAAGTCCAGGGAGCGCTCCGCCCAATAGAGTGCCTCATGCGCTTTCATAAATGGAGGTTGAATGAGAATAAACACGCGAAGGTCTATTCCATTTGATCGAAGGTACTGAGATGCTTCAGAGAACTGGTTCAGGGTTATGCGTTTATTCAGGCGGACTAGTATCTCCGGATGAGCCGTTTCAAGTCCCATGGCGACTTCCAGCGGATTGGAAAGCATATCCCGAAACTGGAGGCACGCCTGGTTGATGAGCGCTGGATGACTTTCGACAATCGTCCTGTCGAATAAATTTGCCCGGGTTGCAATGGCTGGATAATCTTCGATAGGAATCGCATTACGGTCGAAGAAACTGCCGCTGTTGTAAAGCTTGATTTGCCGCGCAGGCGGTAGTTGCGTCAGGGCATAGTCAATCTGCTGAGGGATGGCGCCTATCGGAACCTTCTCTGTGAGAGTGTTGCGCCAGAGGTCACACATCAGGCATCGCCAGGGACATTCGCGGTTCGTTAAAAATACGGTAGCCACTGGGACCACTTCTTTTTCCGCTGAATATTCTTCTTCCAATAAATACGCGTAAGGACGTCGAGAATTCAGATCTTCGCGAGCCGGACGCCGCGCGAGTATCCATCTGTCTCGCTCGATGTCGCTGGCTGGATAAGAAGGCGTCAACATTGCCCTCACAGATAGATCGACAGGAATTGTTTTCTATACTCGGCTTCTCGAAATGGCAGCCTTCTACGCAAAGCATCTTCAGGCAACGCGCCATGTTGGAATCGTCGCTTTGGAAAGGCAGGCATCTGTAAGCCAGTCAGCGCCGCTATTCCCCTGGATACGATCTCTCCCTTTAGTTCATAAAGCTTCTCGACGCTGTAGTCAGTCAACTTGATGAAAGGAATTGCCTCTGCTACCGCGACGACGTTCGGCCTGGTGAAAGGACTGAAGCCGCTGAAGCCATAGTGGTGCGCCGGAGCATAGGTGCGGGTGTACGAACGGCTTAGCCCTCCGCTATAGGTAAGCGAATGCTTGATCTTTCCTACTCCCCAGCCTTCCTGATAGAGCATTTGATTGTTGATGACGCTACGAATGGTAAGTTCGGGATTCTCTTCGATGGGGTAGTCTTTCAAGTTCTCATCACCACCGTCCCCGTCCAGCAGAAAGCGCCAATCGGGATAGCGCTCCCGGATGCCTCTGCAGAGCGCGAGAGACATAGTCGCCGATTCAATGTCGAGAGGCTTGTAATCTTCGACAATACGAATCGTCTCCTGCGCGTCGAGAGTGGAAGCGTCTCCTTCGATTGGCTCGAGAAAGAGTCCCAGGCCGACGGCATCGAGAAAGGCGCGCGCCTGTTGCACATCAGGACCGTTGCCAAGGTCGAGCACGAAAGCCTTCAAGCGGCTCAAGCTCATGCCGAGTTTCTTCATCACGTGATAGGTCGTGAGGAAGACGCTGCCGCTGTCGATACCACCGGAGAAGCAGACGCCGATCGGTTCTTCGGCAGGAACCCGATTAAGCCATTCAGAGATCTCTTCCGCCAGTGCCGCGATGTACTGTTCTCCAATCTGATCGAGATCGGACGGCAGCGTGCCGAGCTTGGGAGAGAAGAAGCGCGTATAAACGGGGTCCGGATCAGGGCAGCCAACCAGTTGGATTTCGACTACATGATGGGCCGGAACCATCCTGGTATAGCTGGGATGAAATTGTTCATGGAGCCCCTCGTTTTTGAGCCAGTTGTAAATGGCATCGATACGGGCAGCGACGATCAACACCGGCCCTTCTTGCCGCTTTGCGAGGAAATATCGCATCGGCCGGTCAAGCGACCTGGCCATCTTGACAGTCTTTCCCGATCTGGCGAGCAAGGCAAACGATCCTGAGATCCCGCGCATTGCATCGGCTGGACTTTCCAGCAGCAACTGCGTCGCTTCTTCCGTGGTCAGGTTATAAATCTGGTTTGCTTCAGGCTCCGTCAGATCGACGACTCGTTCAATGTATTGATGCACGGTTGTTCCTCGCGAGGGCATTCTTTTGAGTCCAGTTTACGCTCTTCTGGGAGGCATGCAACGGAAGCAGGAGAATGCGCGGAGTCGCGCCGAATCTGGGTTTCCGCATTCGCTTTTACCTGTATTCGCGCGCTTCAGGTGTTCTACAATGTGCCGTGACCATGTTCGATAAAAATAGTCCCTCCAGCCGCGGATTTCTGCGCGATCTCAGTGTGCGTAACGGCCTTGTTCTTGTGCTGCTTGGCCTGTTTTTCTTTACGTCGCGGTGCGGACGGGCCGAGGACCAGTCACCGAATTTGGTCGCAGCAGCACGGCTGAATAATGTAGGCGTCGCTTTCATGGGTCAGCAGTTTACTGAAAAAGCGCTGCAAAAATTTGATGAGGCGCACAAGGCCGATCCTGCTTCTGTCATTCCGATGCTTAACCAGGGCATCGCTTTGCTCTACCTGCGCAAGCTGCCGGAGGCAGAGGCCGTCTTGAAACAGGCAACAACCGTCGATCCTAAAAGCGTGCGCGTGTGGTACTGCCTTGGGCTCACGCATCTTTCGGAGAGCAAGTCCGACCTTGCGGTGGAGGACTTCAAGCAGGCCATCAAATTGAACCCTGAGGAATCAGACAGTCACTATTACCTGGGTTCTCTCTACCGCAGCTTGAAAGACTACGATCAGGCAATCGTGGAGTTTAATGAGGCTTTGCGACTGAATCCTCTGCATGCGTCTGCCCAGTTTGGATTGGCCAGTGCGCTGCAGCGCTCAGGCAAGATTGCGGAAGCACGCGAACACCTAAAGCGCTTTCAGGTTATTACGCAGACCAAGGTGGGCACACCACTCGCGGTCACCTACAGTGAGCAGGGCGAGTACGCCACGGTGCAGAACATGCGCGTGGCGGAGCAACCTGTCGGCCCGATGATTCCAGTGAGCTTTGTTGAGGCTGCTGGAGCCAGTGGTTCCTCTTCCGCGTCATCGGGCAATCAGGAGGGCGGCGGCGCCTGCATCCTCGATAGCGACGGTACAAACCAGAAAGACCTTGTCGTCATGGGTGACGGCGACTCCGCCATTCGCGTCTATAGAAGCCTCCAGAATGGCGCGTTGGAAGAGATTCCAGCGCAAACGACCGGACTTATTGCCAGTGGCTATGGAATAGCTTGCGCCGTAGGTGATTATGACAATGATGGACGTCCCGATCTGGCGGTAGCTCTGAGCGATCGAATCATTCTTTTCCATAATCTCGGGAACGGTAAGTTTGCAGATACGACAAAAGCAGTTGGTATCCAGCAGTTGAATCACCCTGCGGGGTTGACCTTTGTCGATTTCGACCACGATGGCGACCTTGACCTCTTCGTAACTGGTTCTGCCGTCAGTTCTGGCTCAGGCCCGAATGTCCTTTGGCGCAACAACGGCAACTCCACCTTTACCGAGTGGACTGCACCTGCAGGGCTCGCAGGCGAAGGTCATACGGCTGGAGTCACGATCTCTGATGTGAACAACGACCGTGCGATCGATCTGGTTGTCACCGGCGATAGCAGTTCTCCAACGATCTTTGAAAACAGGCGCGAAGGCCCTTTCAAGGTTGTGCCACTTTATAAAGACGCCGGTATTGCTGCTACGCGCGGCATCTCTATCTTCGACTTCAATAAAGACGGATGGATGGATGTTGCTCTCACTCATGCGGGCGCTCCGGGCGTTAGCCTTTGGCGCAACGTGGAGGGCAAGAGCTTTGAGCGGGTGGCGTTGCCTCTTACAGACGCCAAAGGCGCATGGGGACTCACGCCAATCGATATCGACAACGACGGCTGGATCGATCTGGCCGCAATCGTAGAGACGGCCAAGGGACCCGAGCTACGCATCTGGCGCAATCGCGGCTCGCAGGGCTTCGAGGATGTAAGTCGCGCGGTCGGCGCGGATCAACTCAAGCTGCACAATCCTCGTTCTGTCATTGCTGCGGATATCGACGGAGATGGCGCGGCCGATTTGATCGTCACGCAACTCGATGCTCCTCCGATTGTGCTGCACAATGTGGGCGGAAATCACAATCACTCCTTACGTCTGACGCTTGCTGGACTCGCTGACAACAAAACGGCGATTGGAACCAAGGTAGAGATCTTCTCCAATGGCAGATCGCAAAAATTCGAGATCGCCGGCAGCTCCGGCTATCTGGGTCAAGGTTCGACCGAGATTATCGCTGGTCTCGGTCAGGCGACACAGGCGGATGTTGTCCGCCTGTTGTGGCCGACAGGAGTTCCGCAGGATGAGCTGGATGTTACGGCCAGCAAGGCGGTGACACTTACCGAGCTAGACCGCCGAGGCAGTTCTTGTCCCGTGTTGTTTGCGTGGAATGGGAGCAAGTACCAGTTTGTCTCCGACGTTATCGGCGCTGGAGTCATCGGCCATTGGGTTTCGCCTACTGCGACGAATAACGCCGATGCTGACGAATGGATCAAGGTGGATGGAGCACAGCTCAAAGAGCGTGATGGACTTTTCAGTCTCCGATTCGGCGAGCCGATGGAAGAGATCAACTTCATCGATCAACTGCGGCTCGTCGCTATCGACCATCCTGAAGGAACCGAAGTCTATCCTGATGAGCGCTTCCTCGACGAGCGTCCCTTTGCCTCCGGCAAAACAGTGGTCGCTTCTCCGGCAACGCGTTTGCCGGTTGGAGCGTGGGACGATCAGGGCCATGATGTTCTTCCGCTTCTGGCCAAGCGCGACCACAACTATGTTCGCGGCTTCACGAATCTAAGCTACGCGGGCTATGCGAACATGCATACGCTCACGCTCGATGTGGGCGCGTGGACGCCGCAGAATCCACTTCGCCTCTTCATGAGCGGCTATATCGAGTACTTCAGCGCCAGCTCGATGTATGCCGCGTGGCAAGCGGGCATGAAGCCCATCTCGCCGTTTGTCGAGGCGGAAATGCCGGATGGAAGTTGGAAGCGCGTCGTAGACGATATGGGTTTTCCGGCAGGGCTTCCCAGAACGATTGTGGTTGACCTCACAGGGAAGCTGCCGGTTGGCACACGGCGCATTCGTATCACCACCAACTTGCAGATCTATTGGGACCAGGTCCTGGTCGACAATGGGGCGGACGATGCAAAAAGCGCGAGGCAGATTGAATTGCCTTTAGCGACAGCGCATCTCGACTTCCGTGGTTATCCGCAGCAAGTTGAGGGCAAGACTCCGGGCGACCTGACCTATCGCTATGACCACATCAGCGCAACCGGGCCTTTCCAGTGGCAGCGAGGAAGCTATACGAAGTATGGCAGTGTAACTCCGCTGCTCAACAAGGTCGACAATCAGTACGTCATCTTCGGCAGTGGCGAAGAGATTGATGCTGAGTTCAGCGCCGCTCCTCTGCCTCCGTTGCCTGCGCAATGGAAGCGCGACTACTTCTTCTACGCCAACGGCTACGTCAAGGATATGGACTTCTATGAGGCGTTGCCGTTTACCGTGGCGCAGATGCCGTTTCATCAGATGACGTCTTATCCGTATCCGGCGAGTGAGCATTACCCCGAAAACTCCAGTTCGCTGAAATATCGATTGGACTGGAACGATCGTTTCGAATCGGGCAAACGCACGCAACTTTACCAGTTCAACTACGTGCCCACGATCTCGCAGCCGATTGTCGTTCAGCCTTAAGGAGAGGCGGTATTTGTGCTAGCCGCCGCTCTTTCCAAACGACTCAGGTATTCTGGACTTTCAAGTGTATTAAGGAGCACGACACCTCTTATGGCAAAGTTGACTATCGCATTCGGCATCCTGCTCATCATCGTTGGCGTTACCGGATTTGTCTACACCGGCAGCGCGCATCCTACTGCGCTTATCCCTGCAGGCGCGGGTATCCTCTTCGTCATCTTTGGCGCGCTTGCCAGCAGCGATGATGCCAAGAAGCGTATGTTGTGGATGCACGTCTCGGTCACAGTCGCCCTGCTCCTGTTCCTCAGCCTCATCAAGGCCGATATCGACGTCATTCGCTTGAGCCGCGGTGTCTCCTTTCCTTATCCTGCTGCGGTCATCGAGAAGTCGGCGACGTCGCTGCTTAGCCTGCTCTATGTTCTGTTCTGCGTACGGTCCTTTATTAATGCCCGACGCCAAAGAAGTCTGAATCCAGGGGCGTAGGCTTCCCATCTAAAAAGCGTAAACTCTAGCTGGTACAGGTAGAGTTCTGCGTATTTTTCTATGGCTTCTTTCGGTCCATCCAAATACGGCGGCGGCATGAAGGCTGTCGACCGGCCTTCCCGGGGAACGGGCCGCGCTGTCGCCGCCGATCTTAGTGCGGCGCGTCCCAAGCCGAAGCTGAGGAAGGTGCTGCCCGAGGTCTGGCAGCTTATCAAGCCGCGCCAGGTGCTGCTCGGCGGCAGCTTTCTGCTGATGGTGATCAACCGCTCCAGCGGTCTTATTCTGCCTGCGTCGACGAAGTACCTCATCGACAACGTTATGGGGAAGCACCCCATCAAATCGCCTGTCCTCGCCCGTTTCGTCGAGATTCACCACTTCAGCCTGCTGCCCCTGATCGTCAGCATCGTTGTCCTCGCCACCATCGTTCAGGGCATCACCTCCTACGCGCTCACACAGCTTCTATCGAAAGAAGGCCAGCGCCTCATCGCCGAGCTGCGCATGAAGGTGCAGGCGCACATCGGTCGGCTGCCCGTCGCCTTTTACGACGAAAACCGTACGGGAACGCTGGTCGCTCGCATCATGACCGATGTCGAAGGCGTGCGCAACCTCATCGGCACCGGCGTAGTCGACTTCGTCGGCGGCGTGCTCACCGCGATCTTCGCGTTCTGTTTCCTCATCTTCCTCAGCGTCCAGATGACGCTGGTCACCTTCGTCATCCTGCTCGTCTTCGGCCTCATCCTGCAGCGCGCCTTCAAGGTCATCCGACCCATCTTCCGCGAACGCGCCAAGATCAACGCCGAGGTGACGGGGCGGCTGACCGAATCCCTTGGCGGCGTGCGCGTCGTCAAGGGCTATCACGCCGAGGATAGCGAGGCCAATGTTTTTGCAGCGGGAGCGAACCGGCTGCTGCAGAACGTCATCTCCTCGCTCACGGCGCAGTCGCTGATGTCGCTTGCATCCACCGCCGTGCTTGGCGTCGTCGGCGCGCTGGTGATGTACCTTGGCGCTCATCAGGTGGTTGCTGGACACCTGACGACCGGCGGATACGTGACCTACGTCATGTTTCTCGCCTTCATGATCGCGCCGATCGTTCAGCTTGTCTCTATCGGAACGCAGCTTACCGAGGCCGTCGCCGGACTCGATCGCACTAACGAGATCCTCGGCGAAAGCCAGGAAGACTCCGAGCCATCGCGCACACACTCACTGCCAGTCATCGCCGGCGATATCGCCTTCCGCAACGTCACCTTCGCTTACGAGGAAGGGAAGCCGGTGCTGCACGGCATCAGCTTCGAGTCGAAGCCGGGAACCGTGACCGCGCTGGTTGGTTCGTCAGGCTCGGGCAAGTCGACGATCATCTCGCTGATCTGTGGCTTCCATAATGCATCTACCGGAGAGATTCTGGTCGATGGCGTTGACCTCTCAACGATCCGGCTCAGCAGCTATCGGCAGCAGCTTGGGGTTGTGTTGCAGGAGACGTTTCTCTTCGACGGCAGCATCCGCGAGAATATTTTATTCAGCCGTCCTAACGCAACCGAAGCGCAGATGATGGAAGCCTGCCGGATCGCCCGCGTGGATGAGTTTGCCGAGCGGTTTCCGGAAAAGTACGACACTATCGTCGGCGAGCGCGGCGTGAAGCTCTCGGGTGGCCAGCGGCAGCGACTTTCGATTGCGCGGGCCATCCTTGCCGATCCTCGAATCCTCATCCTCGACGAGGCGACCAGCTCACTCGACTCGGAGTCGGAGGCGATGATTC
>NZ_DATKQC010000166.1:0-4724 GCF_035532915.1 Edaphobacter sp. | reverse complement strand
GATCGGCGTCATCGAAGACGGTGGCCGTGTCGTGCAGGAGTCGCGCCTCTGGAACAACGCCGAGGGCCGGACGTTCTCGATGCGCTCGAAGGAGCAGGCACACGACTACCGCTACTTCCCCGAGCCCGACCTGCCGCCGCTGGTCGTCGGCGCCGAGTGGCAGGGCGAGATTCTGAAGAACCTGCCCGAACTACCCGAAGCCCGTCGGGCCCGCATGATCGCCGAGTACGAGATCAGCGAGCAGGACGCCGCAACCCTTACGGCGACGCGCTCCTTCGCTGACAGCTTCGAGTCCGCAGCGAAGAAAGCGAAGAGCCCGAAACGCGTTGCGGCCCTGCTGACCAGCGAGCTGACTATGCGCCTCCGTCTTGCCAACCTCGAACTCGATCAGTCTCCCGTATCGATGGCGGGCATCGTCATGGCCGCCGACCTCGCGGAGTCGGGCGAGCTTTCGAGCAAGATGCTCAAGCAGCTCTTCGACACCTGCTTCGAAAAGAACGAGGACTTCCCCGCCGTCTACGAGCGCGAGAAGCCGCAGCAGATCTCCGACGCCTCCGCCATCGAAAAGATGATCGACGAGGTCATCGCCGCCAACCCGAAACAGGTCGAGCAATATCGCGGCGGCAAGAAGACAGTCTCCGCCTTCTTCGTAGGCCAGGTCATGCGCCTCTCCAAGGGCCAAGCCAATCCCGCGCTGCTCAATGAACTGGTAGTAAAAAAACTCGACAGCTAACTCATCATCGAGATCGTTCCCACCATAAGGCTTTGTCATCCTTCCGCGAGGCGGAAGGATCTGCTTTTGATTGAAGCAGTGGAGCGCAGGTTTGATGTCCCTGCGAAGACAAAGGATCCATCATCTTGCCCGAAGCCGCGGCTTTGCGATAACTTGAAAGCTCTTTAGCTAACATGGCATCCGCTTGACACTCATCCACCAATTAGCTAAACAGGTGTGAGAAAAAGCAGCTATGGCAAACCTGTTGGGATGCAAATTGAGTTCAGTTCGTAAGCTGTTGCTGCTCGCGTCTGGATGGATGACCATTGCCGCGCCAATCACATTCGCGCAGGCAGGGGCGGTTCCAGATGTCACTGCAAGCAAGCCGTATGTCCCCACGCTGGCGTTTGATGTGGCCTCAATCCGCGAAAGCGCGGTAGCGGACTCTTATGACGTTAGCGGCTCCTTCGCGCCTCATTCCAGTTCTTTGCGGGTGACAAACTTCGATGCTATGAACCTCCTTTCCATGGCATACGGTGTCCGTTGGGATCAAATATCGGGCATGCCAAACTGGAGCGCAATGTTCAATATCCAGGCAAAGTCGGACAGCGCCGCCGATGAGCGCCTGGCCAGGTTGAGCAAAGGTCAGGAGAGGCTGGAACAGCAGCACATGCTGCAGGTGCTCCTCGCCGACCGCTTCAAGCTGAAGGTTCGTTGGGAGACGCGAGAAGGGCCGGCCTACGATCTGTTGCTATCGAAGAATGGATCGAAGATGCAGGAGACAAAAGATAAGCCGCGAAGCCCCGAGGAGATTAAGGCATGGGGCGGCCAATCCATACCCCCTCTCTACCAGCGAGGCGACAGCCGCGTTGGCTTCGATCTCGTTGCTCACGGCTGTTCGATGAGCGATATAGTTGAAACGCTGGCCGGGCAGTTTGGCCATCCCGTCATCGATAAGACCGGACTTACAGGTAAATATGACTTCATACTGCGATATCACGGCACGCTGTTGAGCGATAGGAAAGCCGACGATATGGACCCCGTCCCGACACTCGATACAGCGATTCAGAACCAGTTGGGGCTGAAGCTGAAGCCCACGAAGGGTCCGGTACAGATTCTCGTGATCGATCACATCGAAAAACCTTCGGAAAATTAGTGGGTGGAAATTTTCTGAGGTCTAATAGGCGAATGCCTATCCGCTGGCCGCAAAAGCTCGGTCGCATCTCCTGTGCCATCGTGCTGGCCGCTTTAATCGGTTGCAGAAGCGATGCGCCTTACGTCGTACCGGAGGAGCCGATGCCAGCCAATACCGTGATGCTGTCCCAGATGATGCGCGAACTCTCCGCAACCCCCGGATTCACCGAAGCCATCCTCGCCGAACTGGACAAAAATGGAAAGCAGGGCCCAGCCCTGATGACGCCCGCGCTGATGCATCGCCTGCGCGAGCTGGTTCTCGGCAAGGACTGGCAGGGGCTCGACCGCTTTCCCGGCTGGACCATGCACGAGATCAACCCCACCGTGCGCGTCGCCGGACGCATCGCCGGGAAAAATCAGGCCCTCGAAGATCTCTCAGCCGTCCACCCCGGCGCGCCTCAAGGCAATATGTCGACCGCGCAGGCAAAGCAGTTCATCGACCTTGGCCCCTACACGCTCGACCACGCCGAGACCGTCGATCTCGATAAGCCCTCGCACTTGCCCGGCTTCAGCACCGAAGGCATCGTCAGCGACCTTGGCCGCGGCGTCGTTCGCGGAGACGATGCCAACCCCAGGCTTGCTCCGCTTCATTCCGAGAGCCAGCGCCTCGCCGATGTGCTCAACCGCCTCAGCCTGAACGCGCTCGACGGCGCACCCAACGCGACGGCAGAGCTTGACGGAAAGAAGGCCACCACGCCCGAGGCGCTGATCCAAACGCTGATGGATTCAGGCCATACCGTCGTCGTTTGGGACGCGCGCTACTTCGCCAACTTCGGCCACTTCCACTATCAGGGCCACGACGTGATGATGCCCTTCTGGGTCAGTTCGCAGATCAAAATTCCCGGCACCAATCGCACCCTGCTCGTTCCCGTCAGCCACGCCGAGTACGAGTGGGAGATTCGCGGCCCGAAGATCAACGCCGACATCAGCTGGTACTTCGGCATCGACGGCAAAGCCGAGTTCCGCACGATGGACACGCTCGACCAGCCATGGGTGCTCGGCCGTCACGCGCACGAATATCGCAACGCCGACGCCCTCGAAGTAACGCGCCTCGTAGGCAGGATGTCGGTCGCCTACATGCACCAGCATCATGCGCGGCCAACGCTTCCCTTCGGCGGCTACTACGCTCTCGGTGTCTGCCAGGACAGCGTGGCCGCCATCGAAAAGAAGATGACAGGCAACGCGACGCTCTTCCCAAACACCGCGGATGGCGCGCTCTTCGACGACCCTCGCGACGCCGAGGTTAACGCACTCATCGAAGCCATTCCGAAGGACCGCGACGGAAGGCCGCCCGAGCCGGAGCGAATCTTCGGCTCTCTGCCAACGGAAAATTTAAATGCGATCACCATCCCCGGCCTCACTGCGGACCTCGTCGCCGTGCAGACCGCATGGCACGACGGCTCACTCGAGCGCACGCAATCGTGGACGAGAAAGATGCTGGGAAGACTGCTCGGCATCTCCGTGGCCGCGATGCTGCTGGGAATCATCGTAGTGAGACGCCGACGAGCCCGGTAGCAACGTGCTTCGTCACGATGCAACTCATCCGTGCGATTTGAGACTCCTAACCTCAGGGAGAATTCTTATGGCAACCAAAAAGTCTGCAAAGAAGTCCGCGAAAAAATCAGCGACAAAGAAATCAGCAACGAAAAAGGCGGCCAGCAAGAAGAGCACAACCAAAAAGGCTGCGACAAAGAAGACCGCCAGCAAGAAGACCGCCGCAAAGAAAAGCAGTTCGGGCCGCAAGTATGGAAAGGCGGCGGGCAAGAGCGTCGAGCGCGAGATGAAGGCGATGAAGCAGGGCAAGCTCAAGAGCGGCGGCAGCGGCAAGAAGGTCACCAGCCGCAAACAGGCCATCGCGATCGGCTTGTCCGAAGCGCGCAAGGCCGGCGCAAAGGTCCCAAAGAAGAGTTAAATTCTCATCATCGTTGAATCTACAGGCAGGGTACCGCGATCCAAACGGCATGGCAGAGATTCGATTCTAAGAAGGCCGTTGCTGAGCGCGATGCTCGATAGCCGCACCGTCACGCGTATTGACGTTCGCGAGATTATCTTCCAGCCCGGCCAGCAAACCGGGCGGCACTTGCACCCCTGCCCGGTCGTGGGATACATCGCCGAGGGAACGGCTTTCTTTCAAAGAGAAGATGAGGCGGAGCCGCGAACGCTGACCTTCGGCTCCGCCTTTTATGAGCCGCCGATGCAGTTGTCCTGCGCTTCGATAACGCGTCTGCGACGGAGCCGATGAAGTTCATCGCGTACTACCTGCTGAACGGAGAGCAGGAGCTCATCCACATGTTGCCGCAGGCGTAGCGCTCAACGTTATTTCTTGTCCGAGCTGGCAGCCGGTGCAGGAGCAGAAGCGGCAGGCGCAGCCGTTGCTGCAGGAGCGGCGGCCGCGGTTGTGCTCGTGCCGGAAGCGGTGCTTTTGCTCTCGGTTGCAGAGGAGGCCTTCGGCTTGGCGTTGCCATAGCCGTCCGCATACCATCCGCCGCCCTTGAAGCTGACGGCAGGCGCGGAGAGCACGCGCTCGAGATGTCCGTTGCAGAACGGGCATACGGTGATCTCAGGATCGGAGAACTTCTGGATTTTCTCAGTGCGGCGATGGCAGGCAGTGCATTCGTATTCGTAGAGCGGCATTGCGGAGTCGTTTCCTATCTGTCCAGGTACAACCTGTATTTTACAGCCTCGCTCCAAACCCATCGTCATTGGCCTGTGTGCGCTTCTTTGCCTAGCGCCTCGTGAATCAGCATCTTCAGGTAGGTCTGATAGCGCAATCCCTTCTTTTCCGCCTGGGCCTTCGCCAGCGACAAATCACCCGGGT
>NZ_DATKQC010000165.1:0-5186 GCF_035532915.1 Edaphobacter sp. | reverse complement strand
CACGAACACAATCATGGCTAAGGCATACCACGACGCAGACGCAGACCTCTCTCTTATCCAGGCGAAGAAAGTCGCCATCATCGGCTATGGCTCGCAGGGCCACGCCCATGCACTCAACCTCAAGGACTCCGGCGTCGATGTACGCGTCGGTCTCCGCGCCGATAGCCCCAATGTGGAGCGCGCGCGCAAGGCCGGCCTTCAGGTCGGCACCGTTGCCGAAGTCTCCAAGTGGGCCGACGTCATCATGAACCTGACGCCCGACCAAACCGCGGCGAAGGTCTACCACGCCGACATCGAGCCAAACCTTGCTCCCGGCAAGACGCTAATGTTCGCGCACGGCTTCAACATCCGCTTCCGCACCATCACCCCGCCCGCCGGTGTTGACGTTTCACTGGTCGCTCCCAAGGCTCCGGGCCATCGCGTACGCGAGGTCTTCACCGAAGGCGGCGGCGTTCCCGCGCTCGTAGCCGTCGAGCAGGACGCCAGCGGCACGGCGCTCGCGCTTGCACTGAGCTACGCCAAGGGCATCGGCACCACGCGCGCCGGTGTGCTCGAGACCACCTTCACCGAAGAGACCGAGACCGATCTGTTTGGCGAGCAGGCAGTTCTCTGCGGTGGCACCTCGGCGCTGGTCAAGGCTGGCTTTGAGACGCTGGTCGAGGCTGGTTATCAGCCGGAGCTTGCTTACTTCGAAGTGCTGCATGAGCTGAAGCTCATCGTCGACCTGATGTATCGCGGCGGCCTTGAGTACATGCGCCACTCCATCTCGGACACCGCGGAGTGGGGCGACTACGTTGCCGGTCCGCGCATCGTCACCGCCGAAGTCAAGAAGGCGATGAAGGGTCTGCTCAACGATATTCAGGACGGCAGCTTCGCCAAGAAGTTCATCGAAGAGAACGAGACCGGCCGCCACGAGTTCGCCCGCATCCGCAAGCAGGAAGCAGCGCACCAGATCGAAAAGGTCGGCGCGGAGCTTCGCAAGTCGATGCCGTTCCTCGACCCCGTCGTCGTCAAAGACGGAGCCGTCGTCAAGGCCTGACCGCCATTCGCAACCAAACGAAGGGCGGGGCTTCTGGCTCCGCCCTTTGTGCTTTTATAAGGGAACCTGCACATAAAAATCTGCGTACTTTACAGCATCGACTACCATAACAACAGAACTGGAGCCCCGCCCTATGGAAACCGCGATCCTCCAAGCCGAGCCATACCTCGTTCCGATAACACCTGCAACCCCTACCCCATTGCCTGAAGTCGTCGATGCGCTGCGCACCATCACGCCGCTGGCCGGGCTCGCGGACGAGGAGTACGTCTGGCTGGCCAACCACGGCACCGAGCGCATCAGCGACGGAGGCGATGCCCTCATCTTTCGCGAAGGAGCGCCCACCTCGCATCTTGTCTTCATCCTTCGCGGAGAGGTCCATGTCCGCCGCCGTCACTCCGGCCCCATGGCTCTCTTTGTCGGGCGGGCAGGCCAGATGACCGGCAAGCTGCCCTTCTCCCGCATGAAGTTCTACGGCGGAGACGGCTACACCATCGGCCCCAGCTGGGTCCTCGATATTCACGAGTCTCTGTTCCCAGAGATGCTGCAGGCCATCCCCTCGATGGCGCAACGGTGCGTCTCCGTATTGCTCGACCGCGTGCGTGAAGTAACGCGCATGGAGCAGCAGGCCGAGAAGCTCTCCGCGCTGGGCAAACTTGCGGGCAATCTCTCTCATGAGCTGAATAATCCGGCATCGGCGGCACAACGCTCCGCCGCCAGTCTCTTCGGCGAGCTGCGCAAGTATGGAGACCAGAAATATCTGTTGGGCTCGCTTTCTCTTACGCCAGAGCAGTCCAGGATCTACAAGGACTGGGTGACCCGCACCCGCGCCAGCATGGCGTCCTACTCTCCACAGACAGTGGCGCCTCAGAATCCGCTGGCCTTCTCGGACCGCGAAGAGCAGCTCACAAAGTGGCTCATCGACCACAACGTCACCGAGCCATGGACGATTGCGCCCTCGCTCTCCGAGACGCGCATCACGCTCGAACATCTTGACGATCTGGCCCGCCACGCCCCACCGGAGCTTATACCTATTACCATCGGCACCTTTGCGACGTCGCTGCGGGTCGAGCGTATGACCGAGGCTATCGTCGACTCGACCGTCCGCATCTTCGACCTCATCAGCGCCATCAAGGACTACTCCTACATGGACCAGGCGCCGATTCAGGACATCGAAATTGCCCAGTCGCTCGAGGCTACGCTGGCGATGTTCTCCTCGCGGCTGCAGGGCATCACCATCGAGCGCGACTTCGATCCGGCCCTGCCGCCGATCAGCGCCTATGGCAGCGAACTCAGCCAGGTGTGGACGGCTCTCATCGAAAACGCCATCGAAGCTATCCGCTCCAGCGGAGAACCGGGCGTCCTTAGCCTGCGAACCTGCCTCACCGGCACTATGGCGACGGTCGAGATTCGGAACAACGGCCCGGAGATCGACCCTGCCATCCAGTCGCGTATCTTCGAGCCTTTTTTCACCACGAAGGCTCCCGGGCACGGTCTCGGACTGGGGCTCGATACCGCCCAGCGCATCGTCAACCGTCACTCCGGTTTCCTTACGGTCGAATCCAATCCTGGAGCGACCTGCTTTCAAGTTCGTCTGCCGCTGGACCAGGCACAAGCCTATTAATGCAAATGGGAGAGGCCGCAGCCTCTCCCATTTGTATTGATTCTAAATCTACTTCGTGACTTCAACGCCTCGCCAGAAGGCAATGTGATGCTTCACGTTGCGGGCTGCAGGTTTTGGATCGGGGTAGTACCACGCCGCGTCCTGGTTTTCCTGATCATCCACGACAATGGTGTAGTAGCGCGCCTGGCCCTTCCAGGGGCAACTGGACGTTGTCGAGCTGGGTCTCAAAAACTCTCGCTTAACGGTCTCTTCCGGGAAGTAAATATTTCCCTCAACTGTCTCGTATGTCTCACTCTCGGCCAGCGTCTGGCCATTCCATACTGCCTTCGCCATTGTTCGCTACCTTATTCTTTTCAGGAGGTTACGGTCTTAGAATCGCATGCGCGATCCAACGGTCAGGTCTCTGAGACCTGACTGACACCAACCTATTTGTAACAGAACCGATGCTGAAATGGAAAGCCGGGCCAAACCCCTGAGAGCCGCCAGCCGGCAAGCCGAAGAGTATGCAACCTCACCTGCAAAGACTAAACAGCTAGTGCGGCGTATCCGTCTGCATAATCACCATTGCTCGCTGCAGCGAGGCGGGAGAGACGGAGACCGCTCCCTCAAATGGTCTCGCCAGATCGGCAATGGTTGCAAGCGTCAGCGACACCACAAACGTCAGCGCCAGGACCTGGCCATAGTGCAGCCACTTTTTGTCGTTCCCAAGCAGGCATGAGGAGACGACGGTGGCCATCCCGCCGACAATCAACAACACCCAGAGGACGCCGGGCAACCTGCTCTCGTGCTCTTCGTCGCGTAACCTGCGTCGCTCGCCCAGGCCGGTCATCGCCGTCGTCAGATGATCCAGGGTGGTGGTCTCCCTTATATTTTGTGCCTGGGCACCGATGAGGACCTGCCACATCTGCTCGAGCACGGCATCCCCGGCATGGCTGACACGCTGCGTCTGCATCGCAGGCCACTCCTGGTTGATGACGGCGTCCGCATACTTGATGGCAAGCGCGTTCATCTGCTCGCGCTGCGGCGAGGGCAGACCTGCGGCGACGCGATGCACGTTCAGCAAAGCAGCCGTCTCCTGCGCGACGTCGATCTCTGCCGTGCGAAAGTCCGTCCAGACGGTGAAGAGCATGAACCCCAGAATGACCCCGTAAGTCGTCCCCAGAACGCCCATCTGCCACGCATTGACGTCATTGAGGCTCTTGCGGCTCGACACCGGCCATAGCCGATTGATTATAGCCACCAGGATCATGGCCCCCAACAGCGCGAAAACGATGGCAAAGGTGCTCTGCCCATAACTCAACATCAGCAATTCCCCTGACGAATATCCTTTGGATTCACCCGCCAGCCTACGCTGAGACTTTGTTCAATGCCACTCCTATTACTGCCTGTCTCGTAAAAAGTTTCAAATAATAGAAATATTATTTCTATTGAACTTTACGCACTCCATCAGCTACTCTTACGGCCATGCCCAGTGTCAAGCTCGCCGCCGCTCGCCTCAGCCGCTATTCCGCTCTCCTCCTGCTCACTGCCGCAGTGGCCTTCGCACAGAATTCGCTCCAGCCGCCTCCGACTCCGGTACAAACCTCGGTAGCTCCCGTGGCGTCGCTGAACCCCAATCTGCCTACCGTCTTCGTTGTTGGCGACTCGACTGCGCGCAACCAGGCCGACCTTGGATGGGGCGACCACTTTGCACACTACTTCGACACGACGCGCATTAACGTGGCCAACCGCGCCCGTGCCGGCCGGAGCAGCCGCACCTTCATAAACGAAGGCTCGTGGGACCGTGTCCTCGCCGAGATGAAGCCCGGCGACTTTGTGCTCATCCAGATGGGCCACAACGACGGCGGAAGTCTTGACGGGCCTAAGGCACGCGGCAGCCTCAAAGGCCTGGGCGACGAGACCAAGGACGTTACCCTGCCCGACGGCCACGCCGAAACCGTCCATACCTACGGCTGGTACATCCGCAAATACATCGCCGATACCCGCGCCAGGAAGGCGACGCCCATCCTGCTCTCACTGACTGTCCGCAATATCTGGAAGGACGGCAAGATCGAGCGCGACATGGGCTACGACGCCGAACTCAAGCAACTGGCCTCCGACGAGCACGTCGCCTATGTCGACATGGCCACTGTCGAAGCAGACCGCCTCGAAGCCACCGGACAGGAAAAGACCGCACTCCTCTTTCCCAAAGACCACACCCATACCAGTGCCGAAGGGGCTGAACTCAATGCTCAATCTGTCGCGATTGCGTTGCGCAAGGCACACTCGCCACTCGTTGCGTACCTCAAAGCTCAGTAACTCGACGCGGTTAGCCCCACCACCGCCCGCAGACCATTTACACTAGACCTTGGGGGAAAAATGCACCCCGAAGGACACCAGTTTGCTCGATAAAGCTTTTGCAAAAGTCTTCGGCACCAGCAACGAACGCGCCGTAAAGCGCCTTCTGCCAGCCGTTAAGCAGATCAATGACCTTGAGCCCTCCATCCAGGCGCTCTCCGACGACGAGTTGCGCGCCAAGACCGTCGA
>NZ_DATKQC010000164.1:0-32022 GCF_035532915.1 Edaphobacter sp. | reverse complement strand
TACCTCTTCGATACACAGCCTAACTCTGCTCTGTTGCCGCACACACTCCGTAAATGAACTTCAAATTCGAAGCTCAATCCGAGGGATTCTTATCTGATTGCCGTCTCGTTGGCATCAGAACCGGATCGATCGCCCAGAGATGTTGCGCAGCGTATGCCCTCCACGGCCGCCATGACTCCGCCTGACGGAGCAGACTCATGACATTCGGTCGACTTCCCTCTCCGAGTGCGGCAGCACCGCGGAGCAAGCCGATATCCGACGATGGAAAGGCATCCATCTCGCGAATAGCACGGAGAGCGATGTAATGCGCCGTCCATTCGCCGACGCCTCGAATTGTTTTTAGCCGCTCGACGGTCTCTTCGAGAGTGCCGAACGGGCTGAAGAGATTGGGATCCGCCACAGCCGCTTGTGCTATCGCCTTCAAAGCTTTCTGGCGCGCCCCCGGCACTCGCAGGCCGACCTCCGGCGCTGTGGCCAGCCGCTTCGCCGTGGGAAAGACACGCGTCAGGGCGGCATGGCCCACGTATTCCTTCGATACTGGCTTGCCGTGAAGCTCAACCAGTCTTCCTGCAAGGCCGCGCGCGGCAATGACGCTGATCTGCTGGCCGAGGATGGCTCGGATTGCTAACTCGAAGCCGTCCCAACCACCGGGCGCACGCAGTCCACGGCGCCGACTGACCAAAGGCTTCAAGAGAGGATCGCTGCTCAAGTGAGCCTCGATGGTCTCGATGTCTGCTCCCGTGTCGAACTGGCGCCTTACACGAGCCACGATGGCAGGCAGGGACTTCACGTTGGGGAATCGGATGGTGACGCCGAGGCTCTGCCGCTCCGGTATATTCCAGACTGCGATGCTTCCGGACTGCCCGCCCACCTCGACGGTTCGCAGGTAACGATTGTTCTCCACGACCTCAACGCCGGGGATGGCCCGGGTCTCGAAGAACTTGAGGATCGATTCCCAATCGTACGGAGGCCGGTATCGAATTCGCAGCGTTACACCCGCCTTCGCAGCTTCAGGAGCGGTAGAGGACTTGCGTCGGAGTGCGCTGGGAGGGCGGTGAAATAAAACTTGAAATGTCTCGTTGAATCGCCGTGTGCTGCCGAAGCCTGCAGCCGACGCGACTTCGCCCATCGACATGCGCGTCTCATGGATGAGTTGCTTGGCAAAGAGAACGCGTCGCGTCTGTGCCACCGAGATCGGCGAGGCTCCCAGATGCTGAAGGAACAAGCGTCGAAGCTGGCGTTCTCCCACCCCGAGGCGCTCCGCCAGTCTCTCAACGCTTGCAGCATCGCCGTCGAGCGCACCTTCCGCGATCAGCGCGAGCGCGCGGGAGACGGTGTTCGACGTGCCCCGCCAGGAGGCCATATCGGGAGCAGTCTCAGGGCGGCAGCGCAGACACGGACGAAATCCGGCAACCTGCGCCGCTGCCGCCGATCCAAAGAACCGGCAGTTCTCAAATTTCGCGGTACGCGCCGGACAGACGGGGCGGCAATAGATCCCGGTCGATGTGACGCCGACAAAGATCAGCCCATCAAAACGGGCGTCCCGGCTTTGCAACGCGCGATAACAGACGACTTTATCGGGCAGCTTCATGGCTCAATCCTCTCACGCAGAATGAGAGGAATTAGCGGTTTTCGGACATGGTCACTTGAGCGAGTTCTGCGGATTCCTCAGTTTCACGTCGAAGTGGTAAGTGCCCGCGGCGAGTTCGTAGGAAGTGACGTCACTGCCTTTGGCCAGCGTCTTGACCAACGGGCTGCTTGAGAGTGGCTTGCCGTCAATCCTGTAGGTCGCCGCCTCTGCATCCGACAGCGGCAACCGTGCGCTTGTGTTCGGCGGAATGGTGACGCTCCACGCTGCACTGCCGTCGTTCACCGTCCATTGCGAGTGGACGGCACCATAGCGGGACTCGTAGGAGAAGTCCATCGAGCCGAGGCGCGCGTCGAAGTCCGGATGAAGGACAATCGTGTGCAGACCGGCGTCGGTAGGTGTGGCATCGATGCCTGCGGCGTAGCGATACAACCACTCCCCGACGGCGCCATAGGCGTAGTGATTGAAGGAGTTCATGCCGGGATCGGAGATCATCTTGTCTCCGTTCCACCGCTCCCACATCGTCGTCGCGCCGTGATCGATCATGTAGCCCCACGACGGATATTGCGTATTGAGCAGCAGCCGGTAAGCGACATCGGCGTGACCGGAGTCACTGAGTTCTTCCATAAGGTACGGTGTCCCGAGAAACCCGGTGCCCAGCTTCCAGCCGTTCGCTTGAATCAAGTTGACCAGCCGCGTGGCAGCAGTGGCGCGCAGGTTTTGCGGCAACAGCCCCATGTGCAGCGCGAGAACATAGCCGGTCTGGGTCTCGACCGGTCCCGTGCTATGGCTACTACCTCCGGCGTCGGCCATCGAGTTCGCCTTGATCTCCCCACCGACAAATCCATCGGGACGAATGTAGGCCTGAATGAAGGCGGCCTTGATCTTTTCAAACAAGGCAGCGTATCTCTGCTCGTCCTCGGTTTTGCCGACAGCGTGGGCCATCTGCTGCATCAACGAGACATCGTAGGCCCAATAGGCTGTTGCCACAAGCTCCTGCGAGGTAGGCCCCGTGGGAGAGAGCCAATCGCCAAAAGGAATTCCGCCATTGTTCTTCCAGATGTAATCCGGGTTGGCAGCGAGAATTGCAGCGAGATACTTCGACATGCCATCCCAGTTCTGCTGGATGATCTTCTGGTCGCCGTTCTGTATCCACGACGTCCACGGAACGATCACGCCGGCGTCGCTCCAACCGGGGCCATAGCCGGGATTTTCCTTGGCCGTTCCCGGTGCATAGATGCCATACATCGCCGTTCCAGACTGGGTGCCGCGCAGGTCGGCTGCATATTTACGCGAGAAGGCGGTGAGGTCCATGTTGAAGGTTGCCGTGCGCCAGAAGACCTGTGCGTCGGCGGCCCATCCCAGGCGCTCGTCCCGCTGCGGGCAATCGGTTGGCACGCTGAGGAAGTTGGAGCGTTGGCCCCAGAGAATGTTGCTCCAAAGCTGGTTGACCATCGGGTTGCCGGTCTTCATCTGGGTGGTGAACGGCGCGTTGGTATTGAGTGACACAGCCTCGACGGAGCTGAGGCTGGGGGCCTCGGGCAAACCCGATATCTCCATGTAGCGGAAGCCGTGGAAGGTAAAGGTGGGCTGGTATTCTTCCGTTCCTTTTCCGTCCAGGATGAAATGGTCGGTGGCCTTGGCGTTTCTCAGGTTCTCCACATAGAGCGTGCCGTCCGGATTCAGCAATTCGCCGAAGCGCAGCTGAACGTTGGTCCCAGCCTTCCCTTGTACGTGGATGCGGGGAACTCCGGCGAAGTTCTGGCCGAAATCATAGATATAGGTGCCTGGTTTGGGCGTCTTCACCGATTTCGGATGGAGAAGGTCGGTAACGCGAATCGGCTGAAAGGACTGCCATGCGATATTGGGTTCCTGCGGATCGACCAGCGAGACAGTATGCCACTTGGCATCTGAAAACGCGGCCGTGTTCCACCCCTGCTGCTGCCGCCGAGCGTCGTAGGTTTCGCCGTTATAGATCTCCGCCGAGAGGATCGGCGAGATATCGGCCTTCCACGACTGGTCGGTCGCGATCCAGTCCACGCTGCCATCGGTGTAGGCGATCCTAAGCTGCGCCTTCAAAGCGGTCGGCGTACTGCCATAGTTGTTACCCTGGCCAATCCATTCAAGAGGCGTGGTATACCAGCCCGGAGCAAGGTAGGCCCCGATCGCGTTCTCTCCCTTTTTCATGAGCGTCGTCACATCGTAGTCCTGATAGGTCACGCGCTCGCGGTAATCCGTCCAGCCCGGGGCGAGAACCTCATCGCCAACCGGTTTTCCGTTCAGGCTGAATTTGTACGCTCCCAGCGCCGTAGCATAGAGCCGTGCTGACGCCACCTGCCTGGTCAGCCGAAAGTTGTGCCTCAAGGTCGCGACGGCCGCAGTCGGCAGCGGATCTCCGAGCTTGTCCTGTCCGCCGAAGGCATCCTTCTCCGGAGCATACGCAACTGCATGTGACCAGCCGGCATCGTCGTAGCTTTCGGTTTGCCAGTCGCCGGATGCATTGAATTTGGTCTTCCACTCCGGGGCGCCGGTATGGAGCACCTTGCTGCTGCCGTCCGCCATCTCGATATAGAGGGCCGCGTTCATGGGAGTCTGGCCGTGATCACCGGCACTGAACCGCGTCACCTCGATGGCGAGGAGGATCTCGCCCGCATGCAACTCGTGGATGTTGTCCACTCGGGTGTAGCTCTTCCAGGGAGTGCGCCCCCATGCCGGTTGTGTCTGCGGCTTTAGAATCTGGACTCCACCGATCCATGCTGCCGCCGTGTCTTCACCCGTGACGTAGAGAACCGCCCGCTTTACTTTGGCTGGCACATCGAACTTCAGACGAAAGTCATGTCGCGACGGTCCTTTTCCCTCATCGCCGGAGATCGCCGGATTTGTGATCCATTCGGCATGCGCGGCGCGCAGGCTCGCCTGTTCGGCGTCTTCATAGCCAATCCACTTCGCCACCCAGTTTGCCTGGTCGAGCAGGCCTGTCTCCCACCAGCTCTCTGCGCTGGCAGGATAGGCTTTGCCGTTCCTGTCCCATGCCTGAACCCGCCAATAGTAGCGGGTCTCGGGCAGTAGCTGCGGGCCGCCGTAGGCCACATCCACGGTGTGGTCCGACTTGACGCGGCCGCTGTCCCAGATGTCAGGGTGATCGCCCGCCAGCAGCTTGGGTGTGCTCGCGACAAGAATCCGGTACGCTGTCTGCTTTGCGCCGATGCGCCCATCCTGCAGCTTCCACGAGAGAAGCGGCGTCTTCGTGTCATCGCCAAGAGGCGTTACGAGCGAGTCGCACTCAAGCGCTGTTGGCTTGCCGGCATCGACGCGCGCATGCTGTTTATCAGCCATGGCAAGGTGCGTGGATGCAAGAAGAAGAGCGGCACAAACAAATCGCGTTCTAATGATAAACAGTTTCATCCGGTCGTAGCCTTGAGTGGATTGGACAAGCACTGGCCATTCTACGGGAAGAAGAAATACTCGCGGATTTTACCCGTTCCGCTTGCCAGCCGAGGCCGCTTTCTCTGCCAATGGTTGGCGATGGTATAAATTGGGCCGGAGGAAATACATCAAGTGAACCGTCGGAACTTCATCACCACCGCAGGCGCAGCCATTGCTTCCTTGACCCTCGCACAGCGCAGTCCTGCTCTTTCGCGGGCCTCCCTTGAAAACGTTTCCTCCGAACTCCTCCTCTTCGGTACGGACTACTATCCCGATCAAACCCCGGAGAGCTTATGGGAGCAGGACGCCGCCGCCATGGCCGCGACCGGCATCACCAATGTCCGCATTGCGGAGTTCGCCTGGGCGCTCATGGAGCCCAGCGAAGGTTCCTTCGACTTCAGCTGGCTCGAGCGCGCCGTCAAAATCCTCAACGCTCACGGCATCGCCATCATCCTTGGAACACCCTCCGCCGCTCCTCCAAACTGGCTCAGCCAGAAGTACCCTGAAGTCCTTGAGGTCAACGACCACGGCGTCACGCTGAACACCGGCGCTCGACGCTTCACCTGCCCTAGCAACAAGACCTATCGCCGTCTCTCGCTCGCCATCGCCACACACATGGCCAACACCTTCGCCTCCACTCCAGGCATCGTCGGCTGGCAGATCGACAATGAACTCACGCTCGGAGAATCGGCCCGCTGCTATTGCCGCTCGTGCCGCGAAGGGTTCCAGCAGTGGCTCCGCGACAGATACCATTCGCTCGACGCCATCAACCAAGCCTGGGGCACTGCCTTCTGGAGCAACATCTACACCGACTTCACCCAGATCCCGGTTCCGCTTTCCTCTGGCGCACCGCCTAATCCCGGTCTCGTGCTCGACTACGACCGCTACCAGTCCGCCGCCAACGTGTCTTTCCAGCAGGAGCAGCTCACCATGCTCCGCAGCGTCTGCCCGAGACACTTCATCACCACCAACAACGTGGCCGGTCTCGCCGACACGATCAACGCGCGTGACCTCTATCGCAATCTCGACTTCGTCGCCTCCGACAACTACCCCGGCTTCTTCGCGGTCATGATGGACAACTCCGGCACCTCGGCCTCGCCCGAGGCCGTTACCTCCATTGCCGCCTTCGGCCACGACTTCTCACGCTGCGCCAAGAATGGCAAACCCTTCCTCATCATGGAAGAGCAGACCGGAAAATCCGGGCAGCCCACCTTCTGTCCCCAGCCCGAACCCGGTCAGGTTCGCCTCTGGTCCTATCAGGCCGTAGCCCATGGAGCCATGGGCATCAACTACTTTCGCTGGGACACAGCCACCGCAGGCGCCGAGGAGTACTGGCACGGCATGCTTCGCCACGATCGATCGCACAGCCCGGCCTTCGATGAGATCCAGCAGACCCTCAAGGAGCTGAAATCGCTCGGCCGCGAGCACCTCAATGCGTCCTATGTCGCCGACCTTGCGCTTTGCTTCGACTACAACTCCGACTGGGCGCTCGCGATCCAACCCGGCCAGCCCAAGCTCAAATACTCGGCAGAAGCGCTCGCATGGTATGGCTGTATCTCCGCCTCCCACGCAGGCATCGATATCGTCGATGCAACTGGCGACCTCTCTGCCTACAAGGTCCTCTTCGCCCCTGCCATGTATATCGTTACGGCGGAGCAGGCGGATCGCATCCGGGCCTTCGTTCAGGCTGGGGGAACCTTCGTCTCCGGCTTCCGTCTTGGCGTCAAAGATCAGCACAGCCGCATCGTCGAAACTCCACTGCCTGGCCTGCTGCGCGATGTGATGGGAGTCGAACTCATCGACTACCAACCCATCTATTCGGAAAAGCAAGGGGTCGCCTTCACCGGCTCCCTCGCAGGCCCGGACGCAGACTGCCACATCTGGGCCGACATCCTCGACCCTAAAAAGGCTGAAGTGCTCGCCACCTACACCGGCCACCACTACAACGGCAAAGCCGCCATCACCTCAAACACCTTCGGCAAAGGCAAAGCCATCTATGTTGGCGCTCATCTCGACCCTGCCGACCTCGCCCGGGTGCTTCTCACTTTGATCGCAGCCAGCGGAGTCAAAAGCCCCATCCAGGCACCTCGGGGGGTTGAGGTCACCTCGCGCCGCTCAGCCCGCGGAACTCTCACTTACCTGCTGAACCACACTTCCACGCCGCAATCCGTCCCGATCAGCGGCCAATTCAAGGACATTGTCACCGGTACGGCATATTCCGGCACGGTTTCACTCACCCCTTATGGCGTTCGCGTCCTTCAATCTGCCTGACGAGTCCTGAAATAAAGCTGGCGCGGAGAGGGAAAACACGAATGCGCGGAGCATAATGTCCGCGCAAGTGATTGAAACTATGGTAGGCACGAGGAGACTCGAACTCCTGACCTCTACCGTGTCAAGGTAGCGCTCTAACCAACTGAGCTACGCGCCTGAATGCGTTTTTTTAGTCTAAATGGAGTGAGACGGTTAGGGCAACCACGGGCTTGATATAGGCTAAGATTGATTGACCAACGTGCCATTTTTGAAGCAATTTCGCGCCGCCCCGAACCTGCTCACGATGTTGCGGCTGTTCATTATCCCTTTTCTAATCATAGAGATCATGGATGCGCAGTACGCTGGGGCGTTGGCTTTGTTTGTTTTGGCCGGGATCAGCGACGCTCTGGATGGCCTGTTGGCGCGGTGGTTGAGCCAGAAAACTACGCTCGGGCAGTATCTTGACCCCATTGCCGATAAATTATTGCTAAGTACTTTATTTGTCGTATTTACGCATGTTGGCCTGATGCCGCGCTACGTCACGGTTCTGGTTTTCAGCCGGGACCTGGGGATTCTGCTGATTGCCACACTGCTGTTTGCTACCGGAACTTTGCGGGATTTTAGGCCGAGCTGGTTTGGCAAACTAAACACGCTGATGCAGATCATTGCGTTGCTCTCAGTGCTTTGCCAGAAGGTCTTTGCGTGGCATCATCTGGCGGCGATGCGAGATGGATTGCTTGAGATCATCGCAGTAATGGCGCCTCTCTCGGCGGCGCAGTACGCCTGGATCGTCTTCCGACGTATGAATGCGCAGCAGCCTACCACGGTCTAGTCTTCCTGGTCGTCGGCTGGGGTTTCATCGCCGGTTTCGGCCTCTTCGATGGCTATATCGCTAAACTCTGCAGAATCAAATACTTCTCCGCAGCTTTGGCATTCGACAAATTCGGCATCGTCCTCACGGGCGACGACTTTGACAATGGGATGTTTGCACTTTGGGGTCATGAATGGAGAGAGCGAATGGTATGGATTCTGCCCGTCTCGAAGCGGCTTGTCAAGACAACTTTCTGTGATTCTCGGTAAAAAGTGTGGCCTCCTGCGCCGACCTCCTCGCGGTAACACCGGTTGCATGGCGTACGTTGTGGACGTACACTATCTAGGACTGGAATTGTCGGTATTCTGTCTGAGAGCAAGGTGCGATGCTTCGTCTGACCAAAAAAGCGGATTACGGTCTGATGGCCCTGAAGTATCTGGCCGAACAGGCGAATGGCACGGCGCACAGCGCCAAGGACATCGCGGAGGCGTATCATATCCCCCCGCAACTGCTGGCGAAGATTCTGCAGACGCTGGCCAAGGGCGGACTTCTGGTCTCCCATGCGGGTACGAACGGCGGATATGCGCTGGCGCGGCCTGCCGCCGACATATCGGCTTTTGAGGTGATTCGCACCATCGACGGGCCGCTTTTCATTACCAGCTGCATTACGATTCACGGAGCTTGCGACCTGACGAGCACTTGCACCATCAAAGAACCACTACGCAAGGTGAACGACAGTATCAAAGAGTTACTGAGCGGCATCCACATCGCAGACCTGGTTGAAGCAGCAGACGGAGAGCAGTCCGAAACAGGCGCTCCGGTGGGCGGCGGGTTGGTGAGCATCGCAATTTAGGGTCGAGACAAGCACGGCGGCAGTACAACCAGATTTTAGAGACAAGAAAGATGAGCAACGATATGAGCGATAACGGGATGATAGTTACAGAGTCTGCGACACCGCTGCCGGCGGGCGTGCATCTGCCGATCTACATGGACAACCATGCGACCACGCCGCTGGACCCCCGAATTCTGGAGGCGATGATGCCTTACTTTGGGGCAAAGTTCGGCAATGCGGCCAGCCGCAACCACTCGTTCGGCTGGGAAGCTGAACAGGCGGTGGACAAGGCGCGCGAACAGATCGCCAAGCTGATCGGCGCGACCTCCAAGGAGATTATCTTCACCAGCGGCGCGACCGAGTCGAACAACCTTGCGCTGAAGGGCATCGCCGAGATGTACCGCGAGCGCGGCAACCACATCATCACCCAGGTCACGGAGCACAAGGCGATTCTGGACACCTGCAAGAAGCTGGAGAAGCAGGGCTTCCGTGTGACCTATCTGCCAGTGCAGGCGGACGGCCTGATCGACCTCGAAGATCTGAAGCGGGCGATGGATGACAAGACCATCCTGGTCTCGATCATGTATGCGAATAACGAGATTGGCGTCATCCAGCCCATCGCCGAAATTGGCAAGCTGTGCCACGAGAAGGGCGTCATCTTCCACACCGACGCGGTGCAGGCTGTGGGCAAGGTTCCGGTCAACGTGATTGCAGACAACATCGATGTGCTTTCGCTCTCGGGCCACAAGATCTATGGGCCGAAGGGTGTAGGCGCGCTGTATGTTCGCCGCCGCAACCCCCGCGTGCAGATCTCAGAGCAGGTCAACGGCGGCGGCCATGAGCGCGGCATGCGTTCGGGCACGCTGAACGTTCCCGGCATTGTTGGCCTGGGCGCAGCCTGCGAGATCTGCAGCAACGAGATGGAAGCCGAAGCCAAGCGTGAGATGGAGCTTCGCGACTACCTCAGGGCGAAGTTCGAGAAAGCGCTCGACTACATTCATGTGAACGGCAATATGGAGCACCATCTGCCGGGCAACCTCAACATGAGCTTCGTTCATGTCGAGGGCGAGAGCCTGCTGATGGGAATCAACGACATCGCGGTTTCTTCCGGTTCGGCCTGCACCTCGGCGACACTTGAGCCATCTTATGTATTGAAGGCTTTGGGACTCGGCGACGATGTGGCGCACAGCTCGATCCGGTTTGGGCTTGGACGCTTCAACACCAAGGCTGAAGTGGATTACGTTTCGGACAAGGTGATTGACGTGGTATCGAAGCTGCGCGAACTTTCTCCCCTGTACGAGATGGTGAAAGAAGGCATCGACCTTACCAAGATTGAATGGGCGGCGCACTAAGGCGCTGGCTCATCGAGTAGAAATTAGAAACAAGCTAGAAGGAGAATGACATGGCATACAGCGATAAGGTAATTGACCACTACAACAATCCGCGGAACGTTGGACAGATGGACAAGACTTCGGACGAGGTTGGTACCGGGCTCGTCGGCGCGCCGGAGTGCGGTGACGTCATGCGTCTGCAGATTCGCGTAAACCCAGAGACACAGGTGATCGAAGACGCGAAGTTCAAGACCTTCGGTTGCGGTTCGGCGATTGCCTCTTCTTCGCTCGCTACAGAGTGGGTGAAGGGCAAAACGGTTGCCGAGGCGCTTACGATTACGAATACGGACATCGTGAAGGAGCTGGCGCTTCCTCCGGTCAAGATTCACTGCTCGGTTCTTGCAGAAGATGCGATCCGTGCGGCGATTGGCGACTGGAAGAAGAAGAACAACGTCGCTGAGACAGCGACTGCGACGGCTGCGGCTCACTAGTTACAAAGCAAGGCGCGACCGCGGATCAGTGCGGATGAGCGCGGATTTAAAGACCAGGACCTACTTGTTCTTATCCGTGTCATCCGTGAACATCCGTGGTCGTGTTGTTAGGGAGTACATCATGGCGTTGGTAGGTTTACACACCGAGACGAGCAGGAGCGCGCAGAGAGAAGCCCCGGCTGGTCCGGCGAAAGACCCGCTGGCTGGGATGACGGTGCTGACGGCCGAAGGGCAGGAGCCTGCGCAAAAGGGCATCCAAATTACCGAGAAGGCGCTGAAGCGGATTCGCGTTGCCATGGCGAAGGAAGGCGTATCGCCGGAGCAGGGTGGCCTGCGGGTTGGCATTCAGGGTGGTGGCTGCTCTGGCCTGAGCTACAACATCCGGTTCGATTCACAGCCGCGTGAACGCGACCGCGTGTATTCGTTCGGCGCCGGTCTCGAGACGGTGAACGATCCGACAAATGGCGCTCCGATTCGCCTCTTCGTGGACCCCAAGAGCTTTATCTACCTGCACGGCATGGTACTGGACTATGAAGAGTCGCTGATGCGGCAGGGATTCAACTTCATCAACCCGAACTCGACCAAGAGTTGCGGGTGCGGGTCGAGCTTTACCGCTTAGTGAACTCTGTAGTTCTCTTTCTAATCCTCTTTTGCTGCCGGTGGCGTTGCGCTGACGATGGCATTGCCCGCCTTCACCTGATAGATCTGCGACAGCATCTGCTTGTAGAAATCCATCGGCGGCAGCAACGCTCGCGCTCGTATGCGATCAAGGCCGCCCGGGTCTTCGACGCCGTACATTGCCATCTCTCCGTTGACGAATTTGAACTGGGTGCCGTAGCGCTGTAACTTCCCTTCCGATACCAGCTCCTTATCGACCACGAGAGCGAGGCTGGAAGCATCGATCCTGCTGGCATCGGCGAGTTGTTCGAGCTGCGGCAAAAGCTTCGCCTGCCAGGCGTGATCGGCACTGTGCGTGAGGACGAGCATGGCTCCGTTGGAGGCTTCGATGCCGACCAGCGAGATGGTCGGCCAGCCCTTCTGCTCGACGATCTGCTTCAGCTCCTGCGTAAGCTCGGCGTCTGTCGCTGGCATCTTCGCGAGCATGTCAGGCGTCATGCCGGAGACTTGTTTGCCACCAGCAAAACCACGTACTGACTGATCTTTATCGCGCATGACGAGCAGCTGGCTGCGCAGAGCGGCGTCGGTGCCGGGACCGTTCTGCTGGATGAGCTGTTCGCGGCGGGCCTTGATGGCTGCCTGCCAGGAGGACTCCGATTCGGCGGTGGGCGTCTTCGATGCTTGCTGTGCTGGCAGTGAGGCAGGAAGTGCAACAAGAATGGCGGCGAGGAGCATAAGGAGAGACTTCGAGGGCATTGCCGTATTCTAAATCTGTCCTCTCCATGAGGACGGAGAGATGTTTGCTTATGTCGAATTACTTCGAGGTCTTCAGCCTTCCGGCCAAATTGCAGATTGATACGGCGGCGCTTGAGAAGCAGTTCTACGTGCTCTCGCGCAAGCTGCATCCAGACCGTTTCGCTTCGAGGCCTGTGGCAGAGCAGGAGGCTGCGCTGGCGCAATCCTCTCAGTTGAACGATGCTTACCGCGCTTTGAAAGACCCGGTGCTGCGGACGCAGTATCTGCTGAAGCTGCAGGGCGTGGAGCTGGAGGAACAGTCCAAGGCCGCGACCGATGCGGCTCGGGCTACGGGTGGGCAAAAGAAGCAGATCGTCCCGCCGGAGCTGCTCGAAGAGGTCTTTGAGCTGAACATGCAGCTTCAGGAGATGCGCGCCGCCAGGCAGATGGGCGAGGACGAGCCGGAGCTGCGCCGCGACCTGATGACGGCGAAGGACTCGTTTGACGCAAAGATGGTGGAGACGCAGGCCGAGCTTGAGGGATATTGGGCGCGATGGGATGAGGCGCTGGATGCGGGCGATGAAGCAGGAAAGGCTGCTGCCAGGGATGCGATGGTCGCTCTGCTGAACAAGCGGAGCTATCTACGCAACCTTGTTCGAGATGTGAATGAGGCTTTGGAGTAGCTGGCTTAGGTTGCGGCGAGGCGTTCGATCTGCTGCAGGTGGTTGATGTCGTGGCCAGCCATGGTTTCGACCAGCGTCCAGAAGGTCATGGTGCCGCGTTCGGGGTGGGTCGTGGGGCGGTGACGGTCTTCTTCGGAGACCGTGGTGAGCAGCCGGAGGTTCCAGTTGCGAGCCGCCTTGAAGAGAGCCAGCGCGGAGTCGAGATCATAGGCGCCGTAGCGCGTGGCCCAGGCATTCTGATCGAAGGGGCGGATGAGCGCATGTTTCTGGCTGAGGGTCTGGCGCAGACGAAAGCTGAAGACGAGTTCGCAGTCGGCGAGGTGGGCGGCGATCTCGCGGATGCTCCATTTACCCGGAGCGGGGGCGCGGTCGATCTGCGCGCCGGAGAGCGGGGTGGTGAGCGCGGCGAGGTGGTCGGCGGTGGAGGTAAGGACGGGAATTGGTTCCTGACCGGCCAGGAATTTCTCGTAGGGGTTGAGTTCCATGGAGAGACGTTATCATGCCGCTGCGATAGATCTTTAGCGAAAAATGCCAGAATATCGCGCAAGGATGCATGGCATCTCCTGTCGGTTGCGCCGTAGTGGCGGCCCGGTTTGTAGGACAATAGAAAGAGGCATTGAAACGATAGAGGATTTGCAGGTTATGGCTGAGCAACGCGTTGTAGGAATCGACCTGGGCACGACCAACTCGCTGGTGGCGTTCATGGAGGGGGAGACGCCGGTCGTCATTCCGGGTGAGGACGGCGAACGGCTGGTGCCGTCGGTCGTGGCATGGACCGACGAGGGTGTAGTCGTGGGGAATGCCGCACGTGGAACCCTGCTGTCGGATTCGACAAGTGCGGTCTATTCGGCCAAGAGACTGATGGGACGCGACCTCGCCGATGTGCAGGAGGAGTTGAAGCTGTTCCCCTTCAAGCTAGCCGAGGGATTGCAGCCGGGTGAGGTGCTGCGGCTGAATGTGGGCGGCCTGACGATGACGCCGCCGGAGATTTCGGCTTATGTGCTGATGAAGTTGAAGAAAAATGCGGAGCGGTTTTTTGGCGGCCCGGTGACGAAGGCGGTGATTACGGTTCCGGCCTACTTCAACGACGCCCAGAGACAGGCCACAAAGGACGCGGGACGGATCGCCGGGCTGGAGGTTTTGCGGCTGGTGAATGAGCCGACGGCCGCGGCGCTGGCCTATGGGCTGAACAAAAATAAAGATGGCCTGATCGCTGTCTATGACTTTGGCGGCGGCACGTTCGATATCTCGATTCTGAAGCTGCATGAGGGAATCTTTGAAGTGATCGCCACGGGCGGCGATACCCACCTTGGCGGCGACGACATCGACAACCTGCTGATTGCCATTGCGCTCGACGACATCGCCGGAGATCTGGGCGAGGAGGTGCGCGGCAATGGCGAGGCCATACAGGAGATTCGCAAGGCGGTGATTGAGGCAAAGATCCTGCTGTCGGTGGCTGAGACGGCGATGCTGAATGTGCTGCTGCCCAGCGGCAAGCGATATCTGCGCGAGATCACGCGCGGCCAGTTTGAAGAGTTGTCGGCTGGTGTGATTGGACGAACCGCAGGCCCCTGCAAGCAGGCTTTGAAGGATGCAGGTTTGTCGGTGGAGCAGATCGACGAGGTCGTGCTGGTCGGCGGCTCGACACGGATTCCTGCGGTGCGGCGACTCGTGGATGAGTTGTTCGGGCTGGGCGCGCGCGGCAAGAAGCCGCATACGGAGCTGAATCCGGATGAGGTCGTAGCGCTGGGTGCGGCGGTGCAGGCGCAGATTCTGGCTGGCGGTTCAGCGGCTACAGAGGATTTGCTGCTGCTCGACGTCACTCCGCTTTCGCTGGGCATTGAGGCGCTGGGGGGGGTAGTCGCAAAGATCATTCAACGGAACTCGACGATTCCTGCGAGCGCGACCGAACACTTTACGACAGGTGTAGACGGGCAGACGAATGTGGCCATCCATGTCGTGCAGGGAGAGCGAGAGCTGGCGAAGGATTGCCGGTCGCTGGCCCGGTTCGATCTGAAAGGGATTCCGCCGATGGTGGCCGGGCTGCCGCGCATCGAAGTGAAGTTTCTGATCGACGCCAATGGCATTCTGCATGTCAGCGCGCGCGAGCAGCGCAGCGGCAAAGAGGCTGAGGTCGAGGTGAAGCCGACCTATGGACTCACCGATGAGCAGGTGGAGTCGATGATTCTCGCCTCGTTCGACTACGCCGAGCAGGACATTCAGGAGCGCCAAGTCATCGAAGCGAAGAACGAAGCTGAGACGATTCTGGCGGCGGTGGAGAAGGGCAAAGCTCATGAGGCCTGGCAGCAGTTGACCTCTGATGAGATTGCGAAGATCGAACAGGGCGTCAACGAACTGAAGGCCTCGATACAGGGTGGAGATTACAAGCTGATCCGGCGGTCGATTGAAGGGCTGGATAAGGCGACGCGACGGTTCGCGGAACTGATGATGGATACTGCCGTCTCCGGCGCCATGAAAGGCAAGACGATGGGCGCGGCGGGCGAGAGCATGGGTGAGGGGCCGACGGCGCCGCATCCCTTTGCCAAGGCGCAGATGCTGGATTCAAAGGCTGAAGCCGAGGCAGAGACCAGGAGAATTGAAGATTCTATCAACGATGAGGCTACGGCCGGAGAGTCAACGGAAGATTGATTATGTCTGAAAACAATAAAAATGAAGTCGTGGATTTGTCGAAGCCTGCGGGCGAAGGAATGGTTCGGGTTACGTTTGAGCCCGAGGGACGGACGGTGGAGTTTCCATTCGACTCGCTGCCGTATGAAGGCCATGGGCAGCCCATGTCGTTTCTCGATGTCGCGGAGAACTATGACATCTTTCTCGATCACGCCTGTGGCGGCGTGTGCGCCTGTACCACCTGTCACCTGTGGGTGAAGGAGGGAATGCAAGGCGTGAGCGAACCGGAAGACTTAGAACTTGACCGCATGGAAACCGCCGCCGATATCCAGTTGAACTCGAGGCTTGGCTGTCAGGCGGTGATCGAGAAGCCGGGAACTTATGTGGTCGAGATACCGAAGTGGAACCGCAACTATGTGCAGGAAGGCAAGCCCCGCCACGGACCCGGAAGCGAGTAGATCAGGCCGGAACTATACCGTATTTGATCTCCAGAAATTGCTGGAGGTCGGCGGGGAGGGTGGTCGCCAGCTCCTGCCATGTGAGCAGCTTCAGACGCCATGCGAAGCTGGGGTAGTGGACTGCGGACAGGACGGAATACCAGATCTCGATGAGATCGTGTCGGCGGCCGTCGCACAGGACGCAGAAACTGGTGTCGCTGGCGAAGGCAGCAAGAACGTTGCGGATCAACTGATATCCCTGCACGATGCCGTCGGCTGTCCACGGCAGGCGTGTGACGTCGAAGAGGGTTTCGAGGTCGCGGTAGCGTTCGATCAGGCGGGGACGGGCGTTTTGGAAGCTGCTTTCGGTGAGCTTTGCCTCGATGAAGAGATTGCCCAGATGGAGGTCGATCTCGGTGCGATCGAGATGGCCGTTGCGAAGCGGAATGCCGGGGTGAACGCCGAAGCGGGGTTGCGCGGCAGGGTCGACGTTGAGCAGATTGGCGATGCGGATATTGAGCTTGCCCTCGTCGAAGACCTCGGTATGACAGAAGATGCTCATCAGCAACGCGTCGGAGCTATTGGCGGAATCGAGTTCCATCCACTGGCAGTCTTTGCGGGCCCGCGAGCGGCGGGATGCGGTGTGAACCTTGGTGAGACGGCGAGCCCAGGCGGCGTTGGCACAAATTCGACCATAGGAGTTTGGGTGGAAGTTGCCGTGGCGTCCTTGCTCGTCTCGTCCGAAGATTACGACCGGGTTTGCTCCCGGAGAGAGATCGTGCAGTAGCTTCTGGCTGCGGGTCAGCGCCATGCTCCGCGCGCTGAGTTCGCGGCGAAGCATGGAGGATGTGAGATAGTTCCTGCTCATACGAGCATCTTTTCCAATCGTCGTCTTGCACGGCTGACACGACTGCGTGGAGATTTTAGAACTTCTCACAGCGCCAGAAGAACGACTACCACTACAGCCAGGCCGAGCAGCAGGCTGCGCCGGTCGGTGATGGCGTAGACAACGGGGTCCTCGTCGAGTTCGCCGCGCGAGGCTCGCAGCCAGAGAAGGCTTATCCAGAGCAGGAGAATGGGCACCAATAGCCATAGACGATTTGTGTGGTGATAAAGCTGTGCCGTGTTGAGGTTGGAGATATAGAGCGTGAGAACAGCAACCGAGACATAGCCGCTCGCCGAACCGAAGCTGCGAAGTTGTTCTATATCAGAGATATGGTAACCGCGCCCGCCTGCGGTTACACCCCCGCGTTCCCGCAGGTTTTCAAGCTCGGCGTAGCGCTTGACGAAGGCCAGCGACAGGAAGAAGAAGATGCTGAAGCTGGCCAGCCAGGTTGAGACCGCGACCCCGGTAGCGGCTGAGCCAGCCAGAATCCGGATCGTATAAAGCCCTGAGAGAACAATGACATCAACCATGACTGCCCGCTTGAGGCGCAGCGAGTAGGCCAGTGTCGTCACCGCGTAGATTCCGAGCCATTCGAGGAAATGGTAGGGACGAGCCAGCCCGCGCGAAGGCGTGATGAGGCTGATCACGTGAGGAAGAAGGATTGCCAGGCAGACGGAGGCGGCGAGGAAGAGCGCGATGACGAAGACGCCGCTGATCGCCGACAGATCTCCCGACGCGAACGGGCGGCGGCGCTTGCGTGGATGCTGGCGGTCGACCTCCAAATCCAACAAATCATTGACGATGTACGTACCGGAGGCACACAGGCCGAAGCTGAGAAACGCGATAAACGCCGCGGCAAAGAGCGCTTTGTCCCAGGCATGGGCAAGCAGCAGCGGAAGGAAGATCAGGGTGTTCTTCGCCCATTGGTGAATGCGGATGGCCTTTGGCCACGCACGGAGCGGGGAGACACGCTCGTCGAAGGAGCGGACGGGAACGATGCCCTTGGCGCGGAGCGCGGCACGCAGTCCCGCCGTGGGGTTGGCGACCATAGGTTCTTTGCAGTGCTGGAGCAGGGTGAGGTCGGGCCGGGCATTGCCGATGTAAGTGAAATCGTTGCCAAAGCTCTGGCGGAAGGCGGCAAGCTTGTTGGAACCGGCGAGGTTGGTCGACCCATCGGAGGCGAGAACGCCGGTGAAGAGATTAAGGTGGGCAGCGATGCGGTGTGCCAAAGCAGAGTCGGCTGCGGTGGCGAGATAGATGGAGCGCCCGGCGGCCTTCTGCTGCTCAAGATATTGCAGAAGCTCGCGATTGTACGGGAGATGAGCAACATCCAGCTCTACCCTGCTGGTGATATGGCGCTTGAGGGCTGCCTTGCCCTCTGCCAGCCAGCGCGGTAGCTGGAGAAGCGCAGCGGGATTCTGGCGCGCGAGGGCCAGGGTCGAGTCGACCAGCGTATCGGATTTGACCAGAGTACCGTCAAGGTCGACGCAGAGCGCGGGGAGCGTGGCGGTGCCGGGAGCAGGAATAGACAAAGATGTTCCTTCCGCAGGGGGAGTTTACGATGATCCATCTTATTTATACGGGTTTAGATGCCAAAATTCGTTAAATTGCGGGTTTTCCTGTGGTTGGTGAGACATCTTTTGCACTAAAAACCGCATTTTGCGGAAACAGGCCTGAGGGCCAAAAAAGGTCCGGGCCAGACGCAATCTCTACAAAGCAGAGTGCGCCCGGCCCGGACGGGTTAGTTGAGGCTGGTTAGAAGTCGATGCGGCCCGAGAACTGGATATCGCGGGAAGAGTTGGCGGTTCCGGTGATGAGACCGAAGCTGCTGCTTCCGACGGCCGATCCGGGTGCTTTGAATCGAACGTTGTTGGTCAGGTTGAAGACATCCGCCTGCATGGTGAGGTTGAGCCGTTCGTAGATGCCGAAGGTTCGGCGGAGGCTCATGTCCGTATCGTCTCCACCCGGCGCGCGAAGGCCGAAGGGATAGGTACGGGGTGAGTTGCCGATGACGTAGGCAGGGTAGGTGCCGGACTTGGAACCTGCGACGCCGGCGGTGTACGTGCTGCCCGAACCGGGTGCGAGGAACGCGTTCGGATCGAAATACCGTGTGGTCGTGGCGACGGAGTAGAGTGCATTTCCGTAGCCTCCATTGATGCGGGCCGAGCCGGAGAAGTTCGGGTTGACGCTGGGCATGCACGTACCGGAGAAGGGCTGTGCGCAGCCGGAGGCGGTGGGGACGATGGGGTATCCAGAGGTATAGCGATAGATTCCAGAGACGGCGTAGTTCTTGATGAGCGCATTGACGAAGCGGTTGCCGCCGTTCTTGCCGAACGGCTCTTCCCACACGGCGTAGGCGGAGACATTGCTGGGCTGGTCGGTGGTGGAAAGCCCTCGTTCGGTGTACGCGTTGTTGCCGTAGGCGGTGCGGCCTGTGCCGGTATCGTCATAGAGCTTCGAGAAGGTGTAATTGATGGTGTAGCTCAGACCGTGACGGGCCTTCTGGTTGAGAGTGATCTCGAGCGCGTCGTAGTTGGAGTTGCCCATGTCGCCCCATACATCGGACCATCCGTTGTACTGGGCAAAGGGACGCAGCGCCTGCCCGATGGTGGCCTTCGGTGAGAAGTTGGCGTACGGCAGCTTGAAGGATGGCAGCACCGCCTGCACCTTGGTTACGTTCGCGCCGGTGGCAGGAAGGTTGAGCATGCTGCCCAGGCTGAAGTACTGAGGATCGAGCTGGTTGGAATAGATGCCGTGGCCGATGCCGGTACCGAGGAAGTGGCCGTTGGAGCCAGCGTAGTCGACATTGAGAACCATCTGATGCCAAAGCTCCTGCTGGACGCCGAAGTTGAAGTTCTCATAGTACGGAGCGCGGCGGCTGAGATACGGATCGGCGTAGATGACACCATTAGGCGCGCCGGTATAGCCGGGCGTTGTGGTGTAGCCGGTGCCGAAGGCAGGGGTTGGTGTGGCGGCCGCATACGACGGAAAAGCATTGTTGCCTGCATCAGTGAGATAGAGGCCCGGTGTGATGCCGTTGTCAGGCGAGGCGATCGAGAGGCCGCCGGAGAAGCCGAGCTGGCCGGTTCCCTGCCGTCCGCCGCCACGTCCGCCGACGCCGCCTGCGTGAGTGTAGGAGATGTCGAAGGCGCCGCGAACCACTGTCTTCGGAGTAACCGAATAGGCAAAGCCGAGGTGAGGTCCGAAGTTCTTGTACCAGGTACGGACCGGGGTGGAGCAGTTGCAGCCGTAGGTTCCATTCCCAGCGAAGTTGAGCGCTCCGAGCGTTCCGGTGATGGGGTTGACGCGCGTGACATCAAGGAAGGAAAGCTTGTTGTTGACCTCGTGGAAGGGCGAGTAGAGGTCCCAGCGCAGCCCGATGTTGAGAGTGAGTTTCTGGGTCGCCCTGTAATCGTCCTGGAAGTAGGGCGAGAAGGTGTAGTAGCGCGCCCCCGTGGTGATGACCTGGCGGGAGTCGCTGATTCCGCCGCCGTCGACCGCGCCGATGAGGAAGCTGGCATAGGCTGCGCCGGTGGCAGTGTTAACCGTGGTTCCGGACTTGAAGGTCGCGGTCTCGTTGGGCGAGTAGTTCAGATTGAGATAGGTCCCGCCGGTCAGCGAGGTGTCGTTGTCGTTGAGCCACTGGTACTGGCCGCCCCAGCTCATGGAGTGCTTGCCCTTGACGTACTGCATGGAGTCGTAGAGCAGGTAGGTGGTTCCATACTCGGAGTTGCCCTGGTTATTCGAGTTCGCCGTTCCGCCGAGCGAGGCCGGAGCGTTGGTGCCGCTGAAGCCAAAGCGCGGTGCGGCATCGTTGGCCTGTCCGGTGGGAAGGTTGGTAAGGCCGGACGCAGAGGCGGCATACTGGGGACCTTCACCGGGGTTGGTGGAGACTCCGCCGCCACGGCTGATGCCGTACTTCAACTGGTTGATCCAGCGATCGGTGATGGAGTAGGTGTCCTCGATGATGCCGAGAAGCTGGAACTGCTTGTTGCCGACGGTCGCTGTGAAGGGTACGGGCAGACCGCTGGAGTCGCAGCAGGCCGGGTTGGCGGCGCGGTTGCCGTACATGACCAGGAACGAGAGACGGTTCTTGTTGGAGACGTCCCAATCGAGCTTGTTGCTGTACTTGGCATAGGTAAAGCCGGTGTTGAAGCCGCCAAGGTAGTTATTGACCAGAGAGCTGTTGGTCGGCTGGGGGATGAAGTTCTGATAGAACTGCGCCATCTTGGTGAAACGCGAGGGCGCAATGACGTTGGGCTGGCCGTTGTAGCTGAACTGCTGGCGGGTGCAGGTGCCGCCGGTGCAGACCGTGGTGGTGGGGTCGTAGATGGGAGCGAAGGCGGAGAAGTCACCGCTACGCTCGGCCATCGTGGGAACAGAGACCAGGCTGGGGTTGGAACCCTTGAGGTAACGCTGGGCATCGTAGGAGAAGAAAGTAAAGAGCTTGTTGCGGACGATCGGACCGCCGAAGGTGCCGCCGAACTCGTTCTGGCGCTCCACCGGTTTGATGGCGGTCTTGGTCACGGGGTTGATCTGGTTCTTCGGTGTCCATCCCCACGTGTCGAGCACGGTGTTGCGGAAGAACTCGAAGGCGCGGCCGTGGAACTGGTTGCTGCCCGATTTGAGCGTGTAGTTGGCAAAGCCTTGACCTTGATATTGCGCGGAGCTGCCGGAGGTCTGGACCTGAAACTGATCGACGGCATCGACCGAAGCGCCGCGGTTGACGTCGGCGTTGTTGCCCTGGATGACGGGGTCGGTGATGGCGAGTCCTTCAATATAGGTCTCGTTGTGATAGCTCTGGCCGCCGTTGAACTGGCCGGTGTGGCCATCGCTGACGACGCCGGGGGTGAGGTAGATGAACGCGGTCGGGTCGCGGGGAGCGCCGCCCATATTGAGCGGAAGGGCCTGGTAGGTCGTGTTCTCCATGGTAGTACCGAGCGTGGCATTGGTCGTGTCGAGCGGGGCTGGCGCAGTGGAGACGGTGATGGTGGTGTCGGCGGCGCCGACCTGCAGCTTGATATTGAGGCCAAAGACCTGGAGGGCATCGAGGCTGACGTTCTGCTGGGTATAGGTCTGGAAGCCGGGAGCGCTGACCGTGACGGTATAGATGCCGGGGTCGAGCGAGGCGACAGAGTAGAAGCCGGAGCTGGTGGTCTTCTGGTCGTGCTCACTGTTGGTGCTGTTCTGAATCAGCTTGACATTGGCATCAGGGACGATCGCACCCGTGGGATCGGTGACGGTGCCCTGAATGGTTCCCTTACCGCTGAGTTGCGCATGGAGCATGGACGGAAGGAAGATGATGCCGAGAACAAAAACAAGAGAAGCGAGATACGGGATAAAACGTTTGCTCACTGAGAGCCTCCAAAGTATTGCTGACAAAGAAATGGTTAGACCGATTTTTATTGGAAATTATTTTTTATATGACGATGGCAACGATATTTCAAAACAATAGGCATAGTCAAGAAATAGTTCCAAAGGTGAAATCAGGATCGAGCGCACGGTTTTCGCCGGGCGGAGGACCGTCGAAAGCCAGCAATGGACAAGCGATCTCGCGGTAGAGAATGGTTTTAGGTCAAGCTAAAGATATCAGGGGACTTAGGCCGAGCCAGCCTCAAAAATCCTCCGGCCTTTGTGGAAGCCGGTGGACATTCAGCGGCCTTTTGGAGCGGTGCTCTGAAAGGCCGCACTCAGAGATCGGAGGAATAAACCAAAGACTGGTTAGACCAACTCAGCTTCATCGAGCAGGACATCGACGGCAGGTTCGTTTACCGGAGCCGACGGCGAGGATAAGTCAGTGAGGTGGGGAAAGGGAAAGTAGGCATTGCAGACGTATTGCGCCAGCATGCGGTGCGTATTGAAGAAGCTGCCGTTGATGGCGATGCAGTGCTGCTGCATCCGCGCCCAGGCAGCGGGATTGGCGTACATGGGAGCGATATGCTTCTCGAGCTTCTCGTAGAGATTGGCGGCTTCGGCCTCTTCGCTCTCGGCGTCGTCGATGGCCCAGCCGGTGACGTTCTCGGCACAGCCCTCGATCCACCAGCCGTCAAGAACGGAGAGCGAGGGAACGCCGTTGAGCGCGGCCTTCATGCCGGAGGTTCCCGAGGCCTCGTAGGGACGGCGAGGAGTGTTGACCCAGACATCGACACCCTGGGTGAGCAGTGCGCCCAGTTCCCAGTCGTAGTTTTCGAGATAGTGGATCTTCAGGGCGCCGGAGTTGAGACGGGCAGCCGCGGCGTAGACGTCGCGAATGAGGCCCTTGCCTGCGTTATCGGCGGGATGGGCTTTGCCGGCGTAGAGGATCTGCAGGCCGCCAATCTTTTCGGCGATAGCGACGAGGCGGGCTGGGTCTTCGAGCAGCAGGCTGGCGCGCTTGTAGGTTGCCACGCGGCGGGCGAAGCCGAGGGTCAGGACCGACGGATTGAAGTGGTGGCCGGTGCGTTTGGCCAGAACGTCGAAGAGGCGCTGCTTGCCTTTGAAGTGACAGGCGGAGATGCGGGCAGGGTCAATGCCATAAACGGAGCGGAAGTATTGATTATCGGTGCGCCAGCTCGATACCTCGGCGTCGAGCAGCTTCTGAAAGTGGGGGGAGACCCAGGTGGCAGCGTGGACTCCATTGGTGATGGAGTGGACCTTGTAGTCAGGGAACATGAGCTGCGAGACCTTGCCGTGCTGCATGGCGACTCCGTTGACGTAACGGGAGAAGCGCAGGGCAATGTAGGTCATGTTCATGAGGCCGTTGTGGAGGCAGCCTGCATGCTCGATGGCCGCGGCGCGGTCGTGGCCGAGGACCTGGTACATCTGGTCGAGGCCGAACTGGTCGTGGCCAGCGGGGACAGGGGTGTGGGTGGTAAAAACGCAGTGGCGGCGGACAGCTTCTAGGTCAATCTCCTGCGCGTCACGAAGAGGATTGCCCGCGAGGTGTTCTTCGAGAAGGCCGATGCTGAGCAGGGCGGCGTGGCCCTCGTTCATGTGATAGACCTCGGGCTTGCAGTCCAGCGCACGCAGAAGCGCGACGCCGCCGAGGCCGAGGATCGTCTCCTGGCAGAGACGGTAGTAGGTGTCGCCGCCGTAGAGATGGTCCGTGAGATGACGGTCCCACTCGTCGTTGCCTTCAATGTTGGTATCGAGCAGGAAGACGGGGATAATGTGGCCGGTGACGCCGATGACGTCGAAGCGCCAGGCGCGAACGAGGACCTGACGGCCCTGCATGGAAAGAGCGATGACCTGGTTGGCGCTGGGGAGCGTGGCCTCTGGCGACCAGGGAACGTCCGCTTCGGTCTGCTGGCCTTGCGCATCGAGGATCTGGCGGAAGTAGCCGCGGCGATGTGCCAGCGAGATGGCAACCATGGGGCGGCAGGTGTCTGCCGCGGAACGGAGAGTGTCGCCCGCCAACATGCCCAGGCCACCGGAGTAGGTGGGAAGGGAGGGAGAAAGGGCAATCTCCATGGAGAAATAGGCGATGCTGCGGGAGGAGAGGTCGGGACAGGCAGTGGCGAGCGCGTTGGAAAGGCTCAAGTGGTATTTCCTTTTCTCATCCGAACGTCGGCTGGTGAAGCCGGAGCCGGGTGCCAGGTTAACGCTTACTATCGGCGGAGTCGCTGAGAACACGACCTCCGGGGATGAAAGATCCGTAACCCCGAATAGCGGTTAGTTTACCAAAGAAGCAACGTGGAAAAGAGGGATTCATCTTGGTACGGGGGTGGTATTGACTATCTCTGCAACGGTTACGGATGCAATGAGGCGCTTCCAGATCTCGTCGGTCCAGGCCAGGTGCTCGGGCTTCATCAGCACCGAACGAAGACAGGTAACGTTCGCTGCTGGTTCAGCTTGCGGCCAGGTTGCCGATGGGAAGAAGCGGACCGGTAAAGTTGCCAGAGCGAGGTGAAGGTCGTGACGGGCGGCTTCGTCGAAGATTTGCTGGGCGAGGGCGGAAGAAAGTTCGGGAGTTGGAGATTTTGCTGTCCAGAAGACGATATCGAGGGCAGGTGGAAAGGCCGGAGTGACAAAGTGAGGGCTGGCGGCGAGGTTGCGGTGGAGTTCGACGGCGGCTTGATGGCTGGATTCGAGATTTTGCGCAAAGTCGCCGCCGGGAATGTAGGGCAGGAGCTGCTGGGTGGCCCAGAGCGCGACCGCCGAGGCCCCGGCGCGGGAACACTCTAACGAAATCTCGCCAAGGTGAAGGTCTTTGGAGGAGAAGTAGGTGTACGGGGAGTCGTGCTTGTAGAAGCGGCCTACGGCGGGGTCGCGGAAGAGGATGCAGCCGCAGCCGTAGGGCTGGAGGCCATGCTTGTGCGGGTCGATGACGATGGAATCGGCTTGCGGGATGGCGTTGCAGGCCGCCTTGGTTTCAGGGGTGAGGTTATCGGCGAGGGTGAAGTAGCCGCCGTAGGCGGCGTCGACGTGGATGCGAAAGTTGTGGCGCTGTTGGAGCTTCAGGATTTCGTCGAGCGGGTCGACGGAGCCGATGGAGGTGGTGCCGAGGGTGACGACTACGGTGCCAATGGTTTGCGTTTCAAGCAACGACTCGAGTGCGCGGAGGTCGATGCGTCCGGTATTGTCTGAGGGGATTTTTACAAAAGGAAGGCCGAGGACTGCCGAGATGCGGCTGTGGGTGTAGTGGGCCTGATCGGAGGCGGCGATGGACTTGCCGGGTGCGAGTTGCCCGGCGATCCAGAGGGCTTCGAGGTTGGCGAAGGTGCCGCCGCTGGTGAGGTGGCCGAGATGCCGCGGCCAGCCAAACATCTTGGCGAGGGCGGCGACGGCTTCGATCTCCATGGCGGAACTGGCGCGGCCCCCGTCGAGGGCGTGGTTGTTGGGGTTGACCGACATGGCCAGCGTGTAGGCGGCGCGAGCGATGGGGTGGGGCGGCTTGAGCATCTGCCCGGCGTAGAGCGGATGGGCGTAGGGGTAGTTGTCGTGGAGCTTGATCGCCACTTCGTTGAGGATGGCGGTGGCAGCTTCGTCGAGCGACGGTGCGGGGCTTGCGGGAAGGTGGGCGGACGAGTCGTCGAGACGACGCTGGGCTTCGGCGAGAAGTTGGAAGAAGCTGTCTGGCTTGGACTCGGTGGAGGACATCAGTCGGTTTGAGTTTCCAGTTTGAGTGGTGACCCATGTCCAAGAATCGGGACATGGGTCACCCGGTTTTTTGGCGTAAGGTGATCTAAAACTCGTGGGTGATAAAACCGAACTTCATCAGGTAGCCGAGGAGCATGGCGAGGACGAAGGCGATGGTGGTCCAGGTGATCTGGCAACGGCGCTTCATCAGGGTCTCGCCCAGAACGATCACTATATAGAGAGCCAATGCGATGAGCAGGCCATCCAGGATGAAGATGTGCGTGTAGGTAGGAGTGGAAGCGACGATGCGCTGGATGTGGAAAGGGGGAAACAACGAACCAATGGCATAGACAAGGAGGAACATGACGAACTGAAGAACCGTGGACAGTAACTTTTTCATAGTCTCTCTCGTAGTGAGTTTAGCGCGGATGAGCTAGGGTTGCGGCGATGCGGTTGGGCCTCCGAGGACGTGGATGGTGTGGAACCAGGTTTCGGCCAGCGCGGGCCAGTGGGTGATGGGAAGATTCGTCGGGCGAAGACCGTAGCCATGGCCGCCTTGAGCGAAGATGTGCAGCTCGGCTGGGACCTTTGCCTCTTTCAACGCCTGGAAATAGACCAGTGAGTTCTCTTCGTGGACGGGATCGTCTTCGGCTTGGAGAAGGAAGGTGGGCGGCGTGTTCGAGGTGGGGTCGATGCCTCGGGCGAGTTTGTCGAGGGCTGGCGCGTCGGAGAGGTAGCCGGGATAGATGATGAGGGCAAAGTCGGGGCGGGCGCTGGGCTCGTTCGCGGGCTCGTTAGGGCGTTTGAAGTCGGGGTGGTTGCTAAGGACGGCGGCGAGATGCGCACCGGCTGAGAAGCCGAGGACGCCGATGCGGGTGGGGTCGATGTGCCACTCGGCAGCGTGGGCGCGGGTGATGCGCATGGCCTGCTGTGCGTCTTCGAGATCGGCGGTGTTTTCGGGATAGTGCCTAGCGAAGGGGACGCGGTATTTGACCAGAACGCAGGTCACGCCGATGGAGTTGAGCCAGGTGCAGACTTCCGTTCCTTCGAGGTCGTAGGCGAGAATGCGGTAGCCTCCGCCGGGAAAGACGAGGACGGCTGCGCCGGTGTTCGCTGTGGTGGGCGGGTAAACGGCCAGAGAGGGCTTGCTGATGTTAGTGAGATGCATCAGCTTCTTTCCGGCGACGAGTGCGTCGGTGGGCTTGGTGATGTCGGTCTCGGGGCCGTGGATCTGCGTGGTCTCGGGTGCACCGTTGGGCCAGAGTGGGAGGGTTACTTTTTGCGCGAAGGCGATGGGTGTGGCAGCGAGTAGAGCGAGGGTGAGGACGAGGGATGTGCGCACGGAAACATGGTAATGCCTTTGCGAGGACAGCGACGACAAAAACAATTACAGGTCATTCGCCCCGGATGCACCTTTTGCTGGGGATGACAGGTTTGTGTGGAGAGAGAGGGAGAGACAGAACCAGGTCCTCCGCTTCGCGAAGGATGACAAGGTTAAGTTAATAGGTGGGTAACAGGTGGTAATAGGTGCGACGAGGGCGGTGTCGTACATAATGGATGGCGCGTTGCATTTGAGGAGAACGATGCTTTCAATGACTTGTACATCGATGAACCAGGTTGGGACCCGGGCTGGCCAATATATTTTGCTCGCTGGAATTTTGGCAGGCAGCACTTCCTTTTCGACTGCCTTCGCGCAGTTTGATCCCGGCAGCCATGGCTTACCTGCGATTACGGTGGAGCAGACGGCGCATGGGTTGGACGCGAAGATTGGCGGTGAGAGTCTGCACGTCACGGTGTGTGGCGATGATGTGATTCACGTAGTGGCAGGCCCGGGTGATCCGACAGCGAGTTCGCCGGTGCAGCCATGGATGCTGGAGCCGAGCAAGTCGTGTCCGGGGGCGAGCTTCCAATTCGCGCAGGATGATAAAAGCGCGAGTTTGACGACTGCTGCTCTGAAGGTGGAGTTCTCGCTGAAGCACGGCAACCTGACTTATAGCGATCTGCAAGGTAAATCGCTGCTGCGCGAGGGTAGCAACGAACCGCGCACCTACAAAAAGGCCGAGGTGAACGGCGAGACGGCCTACCATGTGACCGACCGCTTTTCTCCGGACAGAGTAGAAGGGCTGTATGGGTTGGGACAGCACCAGAACGGGATGTTCAACTATCGCGGTGCAACGATTGAGCTGGGTCAGAACAACACGGATGTAGCGATTCCGCTGCTGGTCTCGAGCAAGGGCTATGCCGTGATGTGGAACACGGCTTCGCTGACTTATGTGGACAACCGCTTCCCTACCGAGCTTTCGTTCCGAACGGTGGCGGGTGACGCCGTGGACTACTATCTGATCTACGGGCCGGAACTGGATGAGGTGATTCATGGGTACCGCAATTTAACTGGGCATACGCCACTGTTCCCCAAGTGGGCGTATGGATTTTTCCAGTCGAAGGACCGCTACGTCTCGCAGCAGGAGGTTCTCGATGTCGCGAAGCGATACCGCGAGAAGCATATTCCTATCGACGGGATTGTGCAGGATTGGTTCTGGTGGCAGAAGGAAGGCGATCCTGTCTTCAATAAGAACTTTCCTGATGTGCGCGGCGAGTTGAAGACGCTGCATGATGAGCACTTCCACGCCATGCTGTCGGTTTGGGGATTGTTCGATCCGGATTCGGAGAACTTCAAGAAGATTTCGGCGAAGCACTTCGATATCTATGACGCGCATGTTTATGACGCGACCAATCCTGCGGCGCGGGATTTTTACTGGAACAATCTTGCGGGCAAGTTGTTCGACATGGACTGGGACGCTTTCTGGCTGGACAGCGCGGAGCCGGAGGAGTCGTGGCCGCATTCAGGCGATGCGATCCTGCAGAACAAACATCTATCGATTGGCAGCGGAGCGCGGTATACGAATATCTTTCCACTGGTGCATACGGGCGGCGTGCAGGAGCACTGGAAGGAGATGAACGATCAGAAGCGCGTGTTTCTGCTGACACGGTCGGCGTTTCTGGGGCAGCAGCGGAACGGCGCGACGACGTGGTCGGGCGATATCTACAGCACCTATATGAACCTGCGGCGACAGGTGCCGGCTGGGCTGAACTTTGCGCTGTCGGGAAATCCTTACTGGACGACCGATATCGGCGGATACTTTCAGCCGCTTGACCGGCCGGCGAATGATCCTGAATATCAGAAGCTTTATGCTCGTTGGTTTGAGTTTGGTGCGTTCTGCCCGGTGTTTCGCACGCATGGGCATCGTGACCATAACGAGATGTGGACGTATGACAAGGTAGAGCCGATTCTGCTGAAGTATGACAAGCTGCGGTATCGCCTGATGCCTTATATCTATTCGCTGGCGTGGCGGGTGACGAATGAGGATTACACCATTCAAAGGCCGCTGGTGATGGATTGGCGTGGAGATGAGAAGACCTGGGACATCGGCGACCAGTTTATGTTTGGGCCTGCGCTGATGGTGAATCCGGTGATGCGCGAGGGAGCTACGCGGAGGGATGTGTATCTGCCTGCTTCGCCGGTCTGGTATGACTTCTGGACGGGAGACCGCGTAGCCGGACGAGGATGGATTGAGGCTGAGGCTCCGCTGGATCAGATTCCGCTGTATGTGCGGGCGGGGTCGATTGTGCCGATGGGGCCGGAGATTGAATATGCCGATGAAAATCCTGACGGGCCGATTGAACTGCGCGTATACACGGGCACGGATGGGAGCTTCAACCTCTACAACGATGAGGGAAATAACTACGACTACAAGAAGGGGCTGCATAGCGTAGTTCCGATTCGTTGGGACGAGGCGGCGAAGACGCTTACCCTTGGAGCGCGCGAGGGAGAGTATCCGGGGATGCCAAAGGAGCGGACCTTCGATATTGTTTGGGTCGGGCGTGACCATGGCGCAGGAGAGACGCTGGTTTCACAACCCGACAAGACAGTTCGGTATTCAGGTGCGGCGGTTATTGTGAAGAGATAGATACTGTAATTGTTACAAGTAGAACCGACCGCCTGATGAAAAGCAGGTCCTCCGCCTTCGGCGAAGGATGACAAGGCTTGGGATGTGACTCCCCACCCCTGTCCTACGGCGTGGTGGACTCGAAGACATCGTAGCGGTGTTCGAGTTGCCATTGCTCGGTTGCCTTTTTGCTGGACTGGAGAAATGCTGCGCATTTGGTGGTTGGCTTTTCTGCGCCCAGAGGCTGGCCAGCACAGGCTGCGTTGGTGCGGGTGAAGTTGTCGCGCTGCTGCCAGAGACTGGGGCCGGGAAGGAAGCTGTGTTCGAGCGAGGTGCGGGACATGTTTTTCAGGTCTGCATAGCTGAGGTTGAAGTCGCGGGCGGCGCGAACATATTCATTAGTGAGATCGATGCGAGAGACGCCTTCGTCGTCGGTGGAGAGAGCGACGGGGACATGCGCGGCACGGTAAATCGGCAATGGGTGGTGGGCTGGGTCGATGCCGAGAATGACGTCGTTCGAGGTGAGGTTGATCTCGACCATGATGTGACGGGTGGCCATCTCTTTTAAGAGCGCCTGCGGATTTTCTTCGTACATGATGTCGACGCCGTGGCCGATGCGTTCGGCGTGGCCTAGCTCGACGGCCTCGCGGATATGGAAGCGGAGGCCTGCGGGTGGGACGAGGCCGGGCGCGAGTTCGCCAGCATGGAGCGTGATGTGGACGCGGGGATAGACGCTGTGGAGATAGTCGAGCATCTGCATCTGACGGTGGTATTCAGACATTGCGAGATAGGAGTCTTCGGGTTGGACAAAGTTGATGCCGACTACATGGGGGTCTACTGAGGCCAACTCGAAGTAAAGGAGGGTCTGGGCAAAGACCTTTTGCGGAGGAAAGGCACGGAGGACCTGTCCGAGGAAGCGGATTTGGACCGCGCAAGCGATGCTGTGCGCTGGTCCGCCAATCGAATCCACAGATGAAATCTGTTCTTTTGCCGTTTGCTGGGTCGCAGGGCATCCTTCAATTGCGTTCCGATTTGCCTCGGCGTCGGCCAGTTCCTTCTGGTCGATAGCGACTTCATCGCGCAAACCACCCGCAAGCAATGCGTCACGCAGCTTCGCTAACTGTTCACGAGTGACCTCCTTTTGTCCTCCCAGCCAACCCGAAGGTAAACCGGCCCCCGCAGGCCAGCCTAAGTCGTAACCGAGCTTTGCGGCATGCTCGAAGGTGGGAGTTTTCATGATTTCGAGGTACTGCTCATTCTGGGCGGCGGCGCGCCTGGCGACCTCGTCAAGCCATTCGCCGGTGTGATCGTCGAGCACGCCGAAACGGTCGAAGGTGGCGAAAAACTGATCGTGGCCGCTAGTGCCAGCAGTGGGGACGAAGCCGCGCATGGAGAAAGAGTCGACGAGCGCGTCGTAGAGATGTTGGTCTTCGAGTACGCTATCGGCGCGGATATCGCCCTTGTTGCAGACGGGCTGCGGAGGGAGGCTGCTGGTGCCAACGTTTTTGGTGAGAGTGAGAGCAGAGGAATTGACGCAGAGAAGATCTGCGGCGGCGTCCTTGAGAAAGGTCTCCGCGTAGACGGCGCCGGAGAGATGCATGTGCAGATCTGCGCCTTTGGGCATTTTGACGAGGAAGGCCCGGAGCTGTAAAGGATTTTTCTTAGCGGCGTTGAAGGCCTGAGTGGCTCGCTGTTCCTGCTGTGCAGTCGATCGTTTGGGCGTAATCGCATGGGCTGCAATGGAGGTGAAAAGGCAGAGGAAGATAGCAGAAAGGGAAAGTTGAGTGCGACTCAGCATAAGGATTTCCTTCAACTTGCAGGATGAGCAAGGATAGCGCGAAGGGAAAGTTGGCGGTATGGTCAGGGATTGCTATACTGGGAATGCGTTTGCGTTGCCAGTTCCCTGCTGGCGACATGCTCCCCTGAGAAGGCTGGGGCAACAGGCGTAGATGCTACGCACGGGCGTTCTTGGCGATCCCCGATAGAGGCGTTAGATGCCAAGGCCAGATAGCTCAGTGGTAGAGCGCGGCCCTGAAAAGGCCGGCGTCGGCGGTTCGATCCCGTCTCTGGCCACCATTACTGATGCACACCCCCTCCCCCTCTTCATTTCCGTTGAAAATTTCAATATCGCCGGAAACTTCGAGAAGAGGGCCATCGGGTGTGCTTTTCGGCGTAAGTACAAGCCGATCAACGTGTTTTGCGAGTGCCAGCCTCGCAATCTCTACATCTCCTCGCAGCAGTTCGCCGATCTCAGCAGCCCTTCCATAGAGAAATTCCCGCAAATCATCAATTGATACGGCGA